>JAVHXX010000572.1 GCA_031119595.1 Patulibacter sp.
ACCCCGACGCCGACGCCGACCCCGACGCCCACGCCGACCCCGACGCCGACGCCGACCCCGACGCCCGTGGCAACGCCGACGCCCACCCCGACGCCGACCCCCGGCGCTGCGGCTACGCCCACGCCAACGCCGGTGCCCCAGACCCTGATCTCCGAGACGTACGTCCCGATGCCGACGCCCACCGCGGCGGCGACCCAGACCGCGACTGCCACGGGCTCGACCGGCACCGCGACCACGGGCGCCGGAGCCGCGGCCGCCGATCCGGCGGCCCAGGCGGCGCTGATGACCGCGCGTCACCAGGACCTGTGCGTCGACACGAAGGTGCTCTCGATCCGCCTCGTCGCCCGGAAGCACACCCGGTACGTGAAGGCGGTCTTCTACCTCAACGACAAGCGCATGAGGACCGTCAAGGGCAGCAAGCTCTACGTGTCCACGAAGACGAAGACGCGCGTCATGCGCGTGCAGAAGTTCAAGAACCTGCCCGCGGGCCCGTTCGTCCTGAAGGTGCTCATCCGCAGCAGCACCGGCAAGCTCAAGCGCCTCCGGCAGGTCTACTACCACTGCACCCCGCCGCACAAGGCCGCCAAGAAGGTCGCCGTCAAGTAACGGCGCCCGAGCGGCGGCGACGGCTTGGGCCATCGCCGCAGATCAGGCGGTCGAATTCGCCCGACAGGTGGGCAAATTCCGCACTCTGATTTCCGGTTTCGAGCCGCCACGGCCCGCCGAGCCGACCACGGCCTCCCCGAGCCGCCACACCGGCCCACACCACCCGGGCCGCACCGGCGCCCACACCGCCACAACCGGACCGCTGGCTACCTGGTTAATCCAAAGCGTCTTACGGACTGGAACCAAAACGCTCTCAGGGCTCCAGTGCGCCAGCCGAAAATGTAGGTAGAGAAAGTCACTCCGACTTTTGGATTAACTCACCCGGCTGCCACGGAGGCAAGCGGACCACTGAGGTCCGAGCTGGTTCGTCAAGGACAGCGCTTGCCCCCCCAAGTCACCGTCATCATCCCCGCGTTCAACGAGGAGGCCCGACTCGGCGCCACCCTCGACCGCGTCGTCCAGCACCCCCGGCTCGACGGCGCGCAGATCGTGGTGGTCGACGACGGCAGCACCGACGCCACCGTCGCGATCTCCGAGGACCGCCTCCGCGACATCCCCTTCGCCCACACCCTCCGCAGCCCCAGCAACAAGGGCAAGGGCGCGGCGATCCGCAAGGGCATGGTCGTCGCCGGCGGCGACAAGGTGCTCTTCATGGACGCCGACCTCGCGACCAGCCTCGACGCCATCGACCCGATGCTCGACCGACTCGACGAAGCCGACGTCGTCGTCGGCTCGCGCAACCTCAACGGCTCCGTCGTCACCGGCCGCTCGCGCGGGCGGGCCGTGATGCACCGCGCGTTCAGCGGACCGGCGCGGCAGATCGCGGGACTCGGCGTGTCCGACCCGCAGTGCGGCTTCAAGGGGTTCCGGCGCGAGATCGTCGGCCCGCTCTTCCGGTATTCGCTCTTCGACGGGTTCTCGATCGACGTCGAGATCCTGCTCATCGCCCAGAAGATGGGACTGCGGATCGAGGAGATCCCGGTCGTGTGGCACGCCGTGCAGGGCAGCAAGGTCCGGGTGCTCCGCGACCCGCTCCACATGGCCGCCGACCTCGCCCGCGTGCGCTATCGACACCGCGACGTCCCCCGCCACGTGCCGGCCGCGAGCCGTGACGTCGGCGATCACCCCAGGGCCGTGACGGCATGACGGGGCGCTCCGCTCAGCGCCCCCTCTCCATCGGCTTCGTCGCCTGGCGCGACCTCGACCACCCCCAGGCCGGAGGGTCGGAGGTCGTCGTCGACCGCTACCTCCGCGGCCTCCGGGACCGCGGCCACCGCGTGCGGCTCATGTGCGGCGGCCCCGTCGGCCCGCGCGACTATCCCGTCGACGAGCTCGGCGGCACCTACGCGCAGTACCTCCGCGCGCCGCTCACCCATGCGAGCCGGTTCCGCGACGTCGACGTGCTCGTCGACGTGCAGAACGGCATCCCCTTCTTCTCGCCGCTCTGGCGCCGCAAGCCGAGCGTGTGCCTCGTGCACCACGTCCACACCGACCAGTGGGGCATGACCTTTCCGGCGCCGGTCGCGGCGGTCGGTCGCACGCTCGAAGGCCGCCTCATGCCCGCGGTCTACCGACGCCGGCCGTACGTGGCGGTGTCGCCCGGGACGGCCACCGACCTGGAGACGCTCGGCATCCCCGGCGACCAGATCACGGTCGTGACGAACGGCGTGGAAGCGACCCACCGCACCGCCGTGCGCGCCGCCGGCCCGACCTTCCTCGCCCTCGGCCGCCTCGTGCCGCACAAGCGCATCGGCCTGCTCCTCGACCTCTGGGAGCGGGTGCGGCCCGTGACCGGCGGGCGGCTCGTGATCGCCGGCGACGGTCCTGAACTCGCCGCGCTCCGTGCCCGGGCCGCGACGGTCGACGGCGTCGAGCTCGTCGGTTCCGTCAGCCACGAGGAGAAGCAGCGCCTGCTCTCGAGCGCCTGGATGCTCGTCCATCCCGCCGCCCACGAGGGCTGGGGGATGGTCGTGCTCGAGGCCGCGATGATGCGCACGCCCACGCTCGCCTTCGATGTCGCCGGCGTGCGCGACACGATCCGCAACCGCCAGACCGGCTTCCTCGTCGCCGACGAGGACGCCTTCATCGAGCGATGGATCCGCATGGCCGGTGAGCCCGACCTCCGCGCGCGACTCGGCGACGCCGCGCGCGACTGGGCCGGCACGTTCACCTGGGACCACTCCGTCGAACGGCTCGAGCGCGTGCTCGTCCGGGCGGCGTCGCGCACCCCGGCGCGGTCTCGCCACGGCGCGCTGGCGGTCTCGTGACCACGCACCGCGCGGGTGCCCCGGCCGCCGCCGCCCGCACTGCCGACCCCGCGCCGCAC
>JAVHXX010000573.1 GCA_031119595.1 Patulibacter sp.
GAGCACGGTCGCGGCGGTGGCGTCACCGGGGCGCGCAGAGCGTTCCACGTGGTGCGCGCGGACCTCGAGCGGGGCGCCGCGAGCCGTCAGGGCGATGGCGGTGCGCGCGTGGGCCTCGATCCGCGCGGCGGCCGGCATCGCATCACTGACGGCCCGGCGCACGAGCGGATGGCGGAAGGCGAAGGAGCGACCTCCGGTCGGACGCACCAGGTCCGCCGTGACGAGACGATCGAGCACGTCGAGCCGGTCCGGCCCGAGGTCGGAGGCGTCCAGGGCCAGGTCGGCGTCGAACGGATCGCCCGCGACCGATGCGCCTTCGAGCAGCGCACGCGCCTCACGATCGAGCGCGGACACCTCGAGGCCGACGGCGGCGAGGACCGTGGCGGGAAGTCGATCGTCGTCACCGGTGAGTCTCGCGAGCCCTCCGAGGAACAGCGGGTTGCCTCCGGCCTCGTCGAGGTAGCGGTCGCGCCGCGCGGTGCTCTCGACGTCCGACAGGAGCTCCGCCGCGGCCGTCCGGGAGAGCGGGCCGATCTCGAGGTGCTCTCCCGGGACCGAGTTGCGCTGGGCCTCCAGGAGCAGGCCGAGCGGTGCGACGGGCCGCACCGCGAGCAGCAGGAGGTGCGGTGCCCGCGTCGGGCGGCGCATGAGGTGGAGGACCCAGTCGAGGGACGCCTCGTCGGCCCAGTGGAGGTCGTCGAGGACGATGGCGAGCGGGCCGTCGGCGGCGAGCTCGTCGACGAACGACCGCAGCGCACGGTTGAGCGCGAGCCGTTGCACGGGATCCGTGACGCCGTCCGCGGCAGCCGTGCGGTCGCGGAGCGACGGCAGCGCGGTGGCGAGGTCGGGGCGCAGACGTTCGCGACGCGCCGGCGGGAGGGTGTCGAGCTCGTCGTCGAGGGCATCGACGACCAGGCCGAACGGCACGTCCTCCTCCTGCTCCGCCGCGCGGCCCGAGATGACCCGAAGCCCCGCACGGTCGGCGGCGGCGGCGCCGCACTGCAGCAGCGCGGTCTTCCCGATGCCCGGCTCGCCGGAGAGCAGGAGCACGCGCGAGCCCCCGGCGGCGACGGCGTCGACCGCCGCGGCGAGCGCCGCCAGTTCGGTCGGTCGACCGACGACCGCGGATCCGGCGGCCACGGCGATCTCGTCCGGGGGCGACGCCGCCATCAGGCGGCGCCTCCAGCCGCGGCCATCGCGGCGGCGAGCTCGCCACGCCCGCGGATGGTGAGTTTCGCGTAGATGCGCGACAGGGAGTGCTCGACCGTCTTCGGGCTGAGGAAGAGCATGCGTCCGACCTCCTTGTTGGTCCTGCCCGCGGCCACGAGCTCGGCGATCTGGCGCTCACGATCCGTGAGTTCGCCCTCCTCCCCGCGGGCCCGCAGCACCGTCGGCAGTCGCGATCCGAGGCGGCGGAGCTCGCGGGCAGCGGCGTCGCGGAGCGCCCATGCTCCACCCTCGGCGACGCGCGTGGCCTGCGCCCGCAGCCGGTCGACGGCCTCGTCGCGGCGGTCGAGGACCGAGAGCGCCCGGGCCGCGACGACGTCGGCCCAGAACCGCTCGTAGAGGTAGCCCCGTGACGCCGCGAGCTCTGCGGCGTGCAGGGCGCCGTCGAGCGCTCGCATCGGGTCACCGCCGGTGAGCCGGAGCTCGGCCCGGGCGAGCAGGGCGCCGGACCGCGACACCGGCAGGTCGTGGCGCGCGGCGTTCGCCTCGATCGCCGCCGTGACCCGTTCGGCCTCGGCGCGTTCGTCGAGGGCCAGCAGCAGGCGCACGTACTGCGGACCGAGCTTGCGCGCGGCGTACTCGGGCTCCGCGAACTCGAGGTCGCGGCCCATGTGCTCGCGGATCGCCGCTGCGCCGCCAGCCGGATCGTCGATCGCCCGGATGAGCGCGAAGTACGCGTGGCTGACCCGCGAGATCTGGAAGCGGTCGAGCCGCTCCGCGACCTCCGGCCATTCGGCGGCCGCCCGGGCCGCGTCTTCGAGGTCGCCGTCGAGCAGGGCCACCGAGGCACGCATCCCGAGCGCCTGGGCGAGTCCCGTGCCGCCGCCCTGGAGGCGGGCGGCCTCCTCGGTCGCGACGGTCGCCTCACGCGCCGCCGGGACCTGACCGCGGGCGATCGCGACGAGCGCCGCGAACGCCATGAACGACACGAACGCGGTCTCGTCCGGAGCGTCGCGCAGCGCCGTGGTGCCGTAGGCGACCATCTCGCTCGCCCGGTCGAGGTCCTGGGTCGCCAGGTGGACGCTTCCGACGACGTACCCGACGAACGCCCGCCGGTGCCGGAACCGTTCGCCGAGCGCCTCGATCTGGCCGTGCACGGCCGCCGAGCGCCACCCGATCTCCTCGCCGTGCCCATACCAGCTCGCCCCGAGGATCGCGAGCGCGTCGTCGCAGATCGCGAGGGCGGGCTCGGTCTCGCGGAGCACCGGAGCCGAGGTGCCCGCCAGACGGCGGAGGCCCTCGAGGTCGGGGATGTACGCGGCATCGAAGGCGAGCTGGAAGGTGAGCCGCGCGCGGAGCTCCGCGGGGACGTCGGCCGGGAGGCCGTCGAGCATCGACTGCAGGCGCACGCGGGCGGTGTCCGGGTGGCCGAGACCGTGTTCCACCGCGGCGAGCGCCGCGCTGATCTCGATGCGCTGCGCGACGGCGTCCGGGTCGACGACCTCGGTCGCTTCCAGGAGGACGTCGCGGGCGCGGTGGTGCCGGCCGCTGGCCTGGAGGGCCTTGGCCAGCTCGACCATGAGCGAGGTCCGCTCGGCAGCGCTGCCGGTCCGGTCGATGGCGAGCGCCGTCCGCAGCCAGCTCGCCGCCGTCGCCGGTGCGCGCGGGGCGACGGACCGCGCGGCGGTCACGAGGGTCGCGGCGGCGTCGGTGTCGCCGGAGGCCGCGGAGCGTTCGACGTGGTGGGCGATGCGTTCGAC
>JAVHXX010000574.1 GCA_031119595.1 Patulibacter sp.
GCGCAGAACCCGGCCGGCCCGGGCACCCCGGCCCACGGAGGCACCGACGAACCGCTGCCCGGCTCGACCGGCCGGCGCCTCGTCGACCGCCTGATCCGCGCCCGCGAGCTCGGCCTGATCGTCGCGCTGATCATCCTGATCGCCGTCACGGGCATCATCGAGCCGCGCTTCCTCACCGCGTCGAACCTCTCGGAGACGGTCCTCAACGTCGCGATCATCGCGATCATGGCCGCAGGCCAATCGCTCGTGCTGTTCACGCGCAACGTCGACCTGTCGGTCGGCTCGATCCTCGGCCTCTCCGCCTACCTGTCCGCGGACTTCATCGCGAGCAACTCGGGCACGCCCTGGATCGTCGGCGTCATCATCGGCGTGCTCGTCGGCGCCGCCTGCGGCCTGCTCAACGGCGTGCTCGTGGCCTGGGGCCGCGTGCCGGCCCTCGTGGTCACGCTCGGCACGATGTACGCCCTGCGCGGCACCGCCTTCCTCGTGACCGGCGGCCAGCAGGTCAACGCCGAGAGCCTGCCCAACTCCTTCCTGAACCTCGGCAGTGGCTCGGTGCTCGGGATCCCGACGCTCATCCTCGTGGCGATCGTCGTGGTGCTCGTCATCTGGGTCCTGACGCGCGACTACGCCTGGGGCCGTGAGCTCTACGCGATCGGATCGTCGGGTCGGTCCGGTGGCATCGCCGCGCGGCTCGCGGGTCTGAAGACCGAGCGCCGCGTCGCCCAGGCCTTCGTCATCTCCGGCGCGCTCGCCGGTCTCGGCGGGGCGCTCTTCGCGGCCCGCTACGGCACGGTCGACGCGACCGCCGGCGACGGCTACGAGCTCCGTGTCATCGCGGCCGCGGTCGTCGGCGGCGTCGCCATCGCCGGCGGCTCGGGCTCCGTGCTCGGCGCCGCGATCGGCGCGGTGATGCTCGGCACGATCCAGACCGCGCTCATCGTGCTCCGGATCGACGACTTCTGGCAGCAGGCGATCGTCGGCCTCCTGATCATCGTCGCCGTCGCCCTGGACAAGTTCATCGCGGTCCAGAGCGAGAACCTCCTGCGGCAACGGTCCGCTCGTCGAAAGGTGGCAGCATGACCGCCCGCAAGATCCTGGGCCGCTGGGAGACGTTGATCTTCGGCCTGATCGTCGTCGTCCTGATCATCGGCAGCCAGCTGTCCGACCAGTTCTGGACCACCGCGTCGATCACGAGCGGCTCCTCCGGCTACGTGGAGTTCGCGATCCTCGCGCTCCCGCTCACCCTCATCATCGCCACGGGCGAGATCGACCTCTCCGTCGCCTCCGTGCTCGGCCTGTCGAGCGCGCTCATGGGCTACCTGTGGAACCAGAACCTGCCGATCGAGGCGATCTTCCCGATCGTGCTCGTGGTCGGTGCGGTCTGCGGCCTCTTCAACGGCTGGCTCATCACGAAGCTCGGGCTGCCGAGCCTCGCGGTCACGATCGCCACGCTGTCGCTGTTCCGCGGCCTCGCGTTCGTGTTCCTCGGCGACGAGTCGGTGACGTCGTTCCCCGACCACTACACGTCGATGGCCTACGACAACTTTGCCGGGACGATCATCCCGAACACCGTGGCGCTGTTCCTGGTGCTCGCGATCATCTTCGCCGTCGTGCTGCACCGCACGCCCTTCGGCCGGTCGATCTTCGCGATCGGTGCGAACCCGGAGGCCGCGCGCTTCTCTGGCCTGCGCGTGAACCGCACGAAGCTCCAGCTGTTCGTGATCTCCGGCGTGATGGCGGCCCTCGCGGGCATCATCGTCACGCTCCGCGACTCGACCGCTGCCGGCAACGTCGGCACGGGCGCCGAGCTCACCGCGATCGCGGCCGTCGTGCTCGGCGGCGTCTCCATCTTCGGCGGCACCGGAACCATCGGTGGCGTCCTCCTCGCACTGTTCCTGCTCGCTGGGATCCAGAAGGCCATCGGGCTCAACCCCGATGTCCCCACCTACTGGATCCAGATCATCAGCGGCGCCCTGCTCATCGGCTCGGTTCTCGTGCCGAATCTCGCCACTCGCTTCCGTGAGTCGCGCCAGGTCAACCAGCGACGCGGCCCTGCTCGGTCAAGCCGCGACGTCCCACCCACCATCGCACCGGGAACACCCCAGGTCTGAGGTACCAAGCAATGTTCGATTCTCCATGGAAGCGGCCTGCCGGCCTGCTCTTCGCCGTCGCGGCGATGGGCGTCGGCGTGGCCGGGTGTGGGTCCACGAAGGACAGCACCGCAAGCTCCGACAGCTCGTCGGCGGCCGACACAGGCAAGGCCGACTCGTCGGCCAGCATCAAGAAGGGCCTCAACGTCGTCGTGATGCCGAAGCAGCTCGGCAACCCGTACGAGGAGCTCGAGGACAAGGGCACCGTCGAGGCGATCAAGGAGACGGGCGGCACCGCCAAGATCCAGGGTCCGACGGACGCCGGCGCCTCGTCGCAGGTCTCGCTCCTGCGCTCGATCGTCCAGCAGAAGCCCGACGCGATCGTGCTCGCCGCGAACGACCCGAACGCGGTCGTCCCGGTCCTGAAGCAGGCCCAGACGGCCGGCATCAAGGTCGTCACGCAGGACTCCGACTCGGCCGCGGCCGGCCGGCAGATCTTCATCAACCAGGCCACGACCGACTCGATCGGCCAGGAGCTCGCGAAGCTCGCGCTGACCGAGTCCGGCGGCTCCGGCGAGATCGCCGTGCTCTCCGCGACGGCCAACGCGCCGAACCAGAACGCCTGGATCAAGATCATGAAGACCGAGCTGGCGAAGCCCGAGTACTCGAAGCTCAAGCTGGTCAAGGTCGCCTACGGTGACGACGACGACCAGAAGTCGTTCCAGCAGGCGCAGGGTCTCCTCTCGGCGTACCCGAACCTGAAGGCGATCGTCGCCCCGACCACCGTCGGCATCGCGGCCGCCGCCCGCTACCTGTCCACCTCGGACGCC
>JAVHXX010000575.1 GCA_031119595.1 Patulibacter sp.
CGTCCGTGTAGCACGTGGCGCCACCGCTGCTGCTCAGGAAGAAGCCGCCGCACCAGCCCGGGGAGCTGACGATCGTCGACGAGTCGCCCGCCGCGCCGGCGTTGCCGTTCCCCGCGGCTCCACCGCGCACGGTCGCCTGGGTCAGCACCAGGCTCGACCCGGCGATCGCGCGGATGGCATAGCTGCTCGCACCGGCAGCGGTGTTCGTCGGGCCGAGGATCGTGAGCAGACCGAGCTCGACGCCCTTGGCACCGTTCGCGGTGACGGTGTCCTGCGCGCCGGGCGGTCCGGCGATGATCGATGCCTGGTCACGGGTCCGTGCGCCGCTCGCGAGGTAGCCGCCGTAGAGCGAGACGCCCGAGACGAGGGCGATCGGTTCCGTGTAGGTGCCCACCTCGACGTAGACCGCCTTCTTCGGGCTGGCCGCCGCGGCCGCGAGGATCGCGTGGCCGACGGTGCGGACCGGCGCCTGGAGGGAGCCCACGGCGCCGTCGTCGCCGGTCGTCGCGACCCAGATCGCCTGCGCGGCGGTGCCATCGACGCCGTCGCAGTCGGTGTCCTCGAAGGTCGCATCCGGGCGGTCGACCGCGCCGGGGTGGACGGCCGGGTCGAGCGGGCGGCAGTCGGTGGTGATGGCACCGTCGCCGTCGTAGTCCGGGGCCGCGAAGGCCGGTGGGGCGACCGCGGCGAACACGAGCGTGGTCGCGGCGAGGACCAACCCGGCGAGGTGGTGCGCGGTGACGCGACGGGCGGGCTGGTCTCCGGACACCGCCCGACCCTAGACCCGCCAAAACACGGCGTCAACGGGCCGCGGGCCAGTCTTCACGCGGGACCGGGAACCGCCGGTACGCGAGTGCGATCCGCGGGTGGCGACCCGGCGCCGCGGCTACTTCGACCGACGGCGCGCGCGGAGGTCGTCGAGCGCCTGACGCTCGGCCGTGGTGAGCGAGTCGAGGCCGCTCTCGGAGATCTTGTCGAGGAGGAGGTCGAGGGCGATGTCGTCGACGGAGACGTCGTCCGGGACGGTCGGCTCGATCGGCGAGCGGCGGCGCGGCTCCTGCGGCATCGGAACGATCGGGGCCGGGTCACCCGAGTCCTTCTTGCGGCCCCAGAGCGAACCGGGACGCTTCGGCTCGGCGGTGGTGGTGCCACGTGCCGGGCCGCGGCCGTATTCGGAGAGCCCGCCGGAGTCGCGCTTGCGGCGCGGTCGGCTCGGGAGCGACAGCTCGGGGATGCGGTCGTACATCGAGAGCATCCCTGCCGACCGCGCGACGAGCGCGATCAGGCCCGCCGAGATGAGGACCGTGAGCAGCTGGATCCAGTCGCGGTCGTGGAGGTCGTTGATGAGCTCGAGCGCCACGATCACCGCGCCGATCACCCACGCCGGGATGTTGAAGAAGAACGGGGCCGTGGGGTGCTCGGCGATGAAGAGGAGCACGACGACCAACTCGAGCAGAGCCAGGTCGGCGAAACCGAAGGTCCACGGGGCGATCAGCGAGATGATCGCCGCGACGACGCCGATGACGAGGAGCGAGGCACCGAGCAGCAGCGAATATGCGCGACGTCCGAGCTGCAGTTCGATCTGGGTGCCGAAGAGCCAGAAGATCGCGGCGCCGATGATCTCGCCGAGGCCGAACTGCGCGTGCGCGAAGGGCCAGGTGACGAACCGCCAGATCTCGCCGTTCTCGACGTCGAACGACGTCATCCACAGCTTGTCCTGCGTGCTCGGCGCGACGGTCCAGAGCAGGAGCGTCACCGCCCAGACGAGCAGGATGAGCGTGGTCGTGGTGACCTCGACCTTGCCCAGCGTGAACCACGGTCCCTGATCGTCGATGTCGGTCCCGCTGAATCTCACGGGGGAAAGCCTAACGAGGTGGAATGCTCATGCCGCCACGATCCCGTGCTCGGCGCGAGGATTTCGCAGGACCGGAGGGCGGCCTCAGGCGTGCAGGCCGCGAGGCCAGGCACGCCGGCCGGTCGCGGTCAGGCGGGGACGTCCGCCTCGACCTCGGCGTTCCACTCGCGCTTGGACGACTGCCAGCCGTCCTCGTCGAGGGTGCGCTTCCAGTAGCCGGAGATCGACAGCTGGTCGCGCGTGAGGCCGCGGTCGGCGAGGAGGTGGCGGCGCAGCTCGCGGACGGCGACGGCCTCGCCGTGCACGAATGCGTGGACGCGGCCCTCGGGGAAGTCGTGGTCCCGGACCGCGGCGGCGAGGGGTTCGTCGGCGGGGTTCTCGGCGGCGGCATCCGGACCACCGGCGTGATGGTGCAGCCAGGTGACCGTGAGGTCGCCCGGGGACTCGAGCGGGATCTCGTCGGCGGGGCCGTCGACCTGCGCGATCACGTGGACCGGCGTGCCGGCCGGGATGCGCTCCAGCGACGCTGCGATCGCCGGCAGCACGGCCGTGTCGCCGACCAGCAGGTGCCAGTCGGCGGCCGGGTCCGGGGTGTAGGCGCCGCCGGGGCCCATGAACTGGATCGTGTCGCCGGGGCGGGCGTTGCGCGCCCACGGGCCGGCGAGGCCGGCGTCGCCGTGCTGGACGACGTCGATCGCGAGCTCGCGCGTGTCGGCGTTCCAGGAGCGCACGGTGTAGGTGCGGGTGCGTGGCCACTGGCTCTGCGGGTACGACTCGCGGATCTGCGAGACGTCGTCGCCCGGGCCGTACGCCGCGCCTCGCGGCGGCAGCAGCAGCTTCACGTAGTGGTCGGTGAACGCTCCCGCGGTGAAGTTCGCCAGTCCGGGACCGGTGAGGAACACGCGCAGCAGACTCGGCGTGAGCTCCTCGACGCGCACCACCTGGGCGCGGTTCACGGGACGGGCGGGTCGACCGGTGCGAGCGGCCGTGGGTGCGGGAGAGTCAGCCATCACCACCCACGTTAGGGCGCCCTGATGCGCGGGGCGCTGGTTGGCGCGGGCGG
>JAVHXX010000576.1 GCA_031119595.1 Patulibacter sp.
GCGCCGTGGTCGTCGGGCACGGGGCTCCCGGAACTCGATCTCGCCCGCGACGGTCGTGCCGTCTATTACTCGGGCTCCGCTCCGTTCCCGACCGGCACCTACCGCTACGACCTAAGCTCGGGCGCCGTGACGAAGGTCAGCGACGCGCAGATGGAGAACGACCAGATCGACGACGCCGGCCGGGTGATCGGCACGTCGAGGGGCCTGCTCGTCGACGGGAGGACGCTGCCCTACCCCGCGCCCATCCCGGTCACCCTCACGGACACCAACTTCCTGACGGTCAAGACGTCACCGGACGGCTCGGCCGCGCTCCTGCTCTACGGCACCCGGGTCTTCCTGATGAACACGGCGACCGGTACGTCGCGGGAGCTCTCGTATCCGTCATCGCTGGGGCAGGCGTCCTGGATCGTCGGCGTCGCCAACGGCGGCGGCTCGTACACGGTGGCCGACAACGTCCGCCGCGCCGACGGCACCATGGTCCTGTTCGCGGAACGCGTCGACACCGCCACCGGCGCCGTGACGCAGATCGGTGGCGACATCCCGAGCAACACGATCGGTGACGCCATCACGGCCATGACCCCGGACGGCTCCTTCGCGGCGAGCGCCACGACCCTCGGTGCGCTCGGCACCCTGCCGATCCCAGGCACCCAACACCCGATCCCCCAGATCAATCCGACGAAGTACGTGAAGTTCTACCCCGGCTGCTCGTATGGCAGCTGGCTCGCCCCGGCGGTCAAGGCGTACTTCCTGACGCCGGGCCTGGAGGTGGGCGTCATCGACCACCAGACGCCGGCGTCGGTGCTGGTGACGGTCTACGAGGGGTCGCCACTGAAGCTCACGAACCAGTTCACGGTCAAGCCGTCCGCGGGCAACGTGAACCACGGGCTGGTCACGCCGACGAACGGCGGCTTCTCGTACCGGGCGGCGGTGACCTTCACCGACGGGACCACGCGGACCGGCTTCGGCACGATCCCGCCGTACACGCCGATGAAGAACGACCGCACCATCTGGGACGCGGGAATCTGCAGCAACGGCTTGGGAGGCGGGCCGCTCACGTAGCCCTCC
Source organism: Patulibacter sp. (assembly GCA_031119595.1). GTDB lineage: Bacteria > Actinomycetota > Thermoleophilia > Solirubrobacterales > Solirubrobacteraceae > JAGIBJ01. Next base: position 1,066 of record JAVHXX010000576.1, read on the forward strand.
CCAAACAACGAAAGGCCCCGCCGCGCGTGGTGCGCGGCGGGGCCTTTCGGCGACGGTGTCGGGAGTGTTAGTCCTTCGAAGGACTGTCCGCGCTCGGCGTGGACTCTGAACCGTCGTCGGTCTTGGTCAGGTTGACGACATCATCATCGCTGCCGGCGCCGACGGCAACCGGTTCGCGCTGACCCTCAACGAATGTCAGCGTGAGCTCGCCGTCGTTCTCGCCACCGATCACGTGGTCGACGAGGACGGTCTTGCCGGCCTCGGCGTCCATCGTGTGGCGGAGGACGAAGTCCGACAGCGGGTCCTCGATGTAGCGCTGGATCGCGCGACGCAGCGGACGCGCACCCATGCCCGGGTCCCAGCCCTTGTCGACGAGGAAGTCCTTCGCCGACTCGGTGAGGTCGAGCTGGAGTTCGCGCTCGGCGAGCGACACCCGGATCCGCGTGAGCAGGAGGTCGACGATCTGCTTGATCTCGTCCTTCTGCAGCTTGTGGAACACGATGACGTCATCGATGCGGTTGAGGAACTCGGGACGGAACGCGCGCTTGAGATCGCTCATCACGCGGCCCTTCATCTCGTCGTACGAGACGCCCATGTCGTCTTCCACGACGGTGAAGCCGAGCGGCGTGCCCTTCGCGATCTCGCTGGCGCCGATGTTCGACGTCATGATCACGATGGCGTGACGGAAGTCGACCGTGCGCCCCTGCGAGTCGGTCAGACGGCCGTCCTCGAGGATCTGCAGGAGCAGGTTGAAGACGTCCGGGTGGGCCTTCTCGATCTCGTCGAGGAGGAGCACGCAGTACGGCTTGCGGCGGACGGCTTCGGTGAGCTGGCCACCCTCGTCGTATCCGACGTAGCCGGGAGGCGAACCGACCAGACGGCTGACCGCGTGCTTCTCCATGTACTCGGACATGTCGATGCGGACCATCGCCTCGTCGTCCCCGAAGAGGAACTCCGCGAGCGTACGGGCGAGCTCGGTCTTGCCGACACCCGAGGGGCCGAGGAAGATGAACGAGCCGGTCGGGCGCTTCGGATCCTTGAGACCCGCACGCGAGCGACGGATCGCCTTCGAGATGACCTCGACGGCGGCCTTCTGCCCGATGACGCGCTTGTGGAGCTCTTCCTCCATGCGGATGAGCTTCTGCGTCTCGGCCTCGGTGAGCTTGAAGACGGGGATGCCGGTCCACATGGACACGATCTCCGCGACTTCCTCCTCGCCGATCGACGCGCGCTCGCCTTCGCCTTCGCCCGCCTGCCATTCGTCTTCGAGCTCGCGTTTCTTCGCGACCAGCTTGCGCTCGTCGTCGCGGAGGCTCGCGGCCTTCTCGAACTCCTGGGCCTCGATCGCGGCTTCCTTGGCGCGGCGCGCCTCCTCGATCTCGTCTTCGAGCTCGCGGTGGACCGGCGGCGAGCTCATCGACTTGATGCGCTTCCGCGAGGAAGCCTCGTCGATGAGGTCGATGGCCTTGTCCGGGAGCTGGCGGTCGGAGATGTACCGGTCGGACAGCTCCGCGGCCGCCTCGAGGGCGTCGTCGGTGATGTCGATGCGGTGGTGCGCCTCGTAGCGATCGCGCAGACCCTGGAGGATCTGGACGGTCTGCTCGACGGTGGGCTGCTCCACGCGGATCTGCTGGAAACGACGCTCGAGGGCCGAGTCGCGCTCGAGGTACTTGCGGTACTCGTCGAGCGTGGTGGCGCCGATGGTCTGCAGCTCACCGCGGGCCAGGGCCGGCTTGAGGATGCTGGCGGCGTCGATCGCGCCCTCCGCGGCACCTGCGCCGACGAGGTTGTGGATCTCGTCGATGAACAGGATGATGTCGCCGCGCTGGGTGATCTCCTTCATCACCTTC
>JAVHXX010000577.1 GCA_031119595.1 Patulibacter sp.
CTCCTGGAGCGCGTGCTCGCGATCGTCGTGGGCGCGCTCCTCGGGATCGGCGCGGCCTGGTTCGTGCTGCCGGTCCGCTCGACCGACGTGCTCCGCAAACGGCTCGCCGACCTCCTGGTCGCGGTCGGGGCGGTGCTCACGGCCGAGCCGGACGACCGGCAGGCACGTGCAGCCTCCTTCCGTGCAGCGCTCCGGCGCGTCGAGGAACTCGCCCCCGCCCACCGGACCCGGCGCCTGTTCGGCGGCACGGGCGTCCAGCCGATCGACTGCATCGATGCGGCGAGCGCCCTGGGCCCGGCGCTCGACACGCGACTCACGGCAGCCGAGCGCGGCCGCATGTCGCCGGAGCAGCGCGAGCGGGTGCGCGACGCACTCCGGCTGGCACGCGCCAGCCTCGCCGCCCCCGTCGACCTCGAGCGGGTGCGCGCACGGCTGAACGGACTCGTATCGGCGCTCCAGGGCGGCCCGGTAGCCTGAGCACATGCTCACCCCGCCCGTCACCGCGAAGAAGCCGACCGAACGCATCCAGCACGGAGACGTCTACATCGACGAGTACGAGTGGCTGCGCGACAAGGATGACCCGGCGGTGCTGGCGCACCTGCACGAGGAGAACGCGTACACGAACGCACGCACCGAGCACCTGTCGCTGCTGCGCGAGCAGATCTTCGAGGAGATCAAGGGGCGCACCCGCGAGACCGACCTGAGCGTGCCGGTGCGCGAGGGCGACTGGTGGTACTACACGCGCACCGTGGAAGGGAAGCAGTACGGCATCCACTGCCGCGCCCCCATCGCCTCCCCCGACGACTGGGAGCCGCCGGCGCTCGACGACAGAGCACAGGTCGAGGGGCTGCCGGGCGAGCAGATCCTGCTCGACGACAACGTGGAGGCCGACGGGCACGACTTCTACGCGCTCGGCAGCTTCGACGTGAGCGCCGACGGCACGCGGCTGCTCTACGGCGTCGACACCGAGGGCGACGAGCGGTACACGATCCGCGTGCGGTCCCTGACCGCCGACGGCGAAGCATTCCCCGACGAGATCGAGGGCACCGGCGCCGGCGCGCTCTTCGACCAGAGCGGCGAGCACATCTTCTACACGACCGTCGACGACGCGTGGCGGCCCGACACCGTGTGGCGGCACCGGGTCGGCATCGGCCCGGACGGCGAGGAGGACGCGCAGGTCTTCCACGAGCCGGACGAGCGCTTCTGGATCGGCGTGGGGCTGACGCGGAGCCGCCGCTTCCTCGTCATCGAAGCCGGGTCCAGCGTCACCAGCGAGGCCTGGCTGCTGTCGTCGGACGACCCGACCGGCGAGTTCACGGTCGTCTGGCCGCGCAAGGACGGCGTCGAGTACGACATCGAGCACGTGGTGGTCGGCGGCCACGACCGCCTGCTCATCGTCCACAACGACGAGGCCATCAATTTCGAGCTGGTGAGTGTCTCCGCCGAGGACCCGCAGGGTCCGCGCAAGACGATCCTCGCCCACAACCCGGCCGTCCGGATCGAAGGGGTGGATGCGTTCCGCGACTTCGTGGCGCTGGAGTACCGGCGCGAGGGCCTCACCCGCGTGGCCGTCGCGTGCATCCCGGAGGACGGTGGATCGAGCGACGACACCCTCCACGAGCTGCACTTCGACGAGGAGCTCTTCACCGTCGGCGTCGGCGGCAACCCCGAGTGGACCCAGCCGTCGCTGCGGCTCGGCTACGGCAGCTTCGTCACCCCGTCGAGCGTCTACGACTACGACGTGCGCACCCGCGAACTGACCCTGCGCAAGCAGCAGCCGGTGCTCGGCGAGTTCGACCCCGAGCTGTTCGAACAGAAGCGAGAGTGGGCGACGGCGAAGGACGGCACCCGCATCCCGATCTCGCTCGTCTACCGCCGCGATCTCGTGACGCCGGGCGAGCCCGCCCCGATGGTGCTCTACGGCTACGGGTCGTACGAGGCCAGCATGGACCCGTCGTTCGGCATCCCGCGCCTCAGCCTGCTCGACCGCGGCGTCGTCTTCGCGATCGCCCACGTGCGCGGCGGCGGCGAGCTCGGCCGGCTCTGGTACGAGAACGGCAAGAAGCTGCACAAGAAGAACACCTTCACCGACTTCGTGGAGTCGGCGCGCCACCTGATCGACGAGGGCTGGACCTCCCCCGACCGGCTCGTCGCCCAGGGCGGCAGTGCCGGCGGCCTGCTCATGGGGGCGATCGCCAACCTCGCACCGAAGTACTTCGCCGGCGTGCTGGCCGAGGTGCCGTTCGTCGACCCGCTCACCAGCATCCTCGACCCCTCCCTCCCCCTCACGGTGATCGAGTGGGACGAGTGGGGCGACCCGCTGCACGACGCCGACGTGTACGCGTACATGAAGTCGTACTCGCCGCTCGAGAACGTGCACGAGGCGCGCTATCCGAAGATCCTCGCGGTCACGAGCCTGAACGACACCCGCGTGCTCTACGTGGAGCCGGCGAAGTGGGTCGCGAAGCTGCGGGATGTCGCCGGCGCGGATGCGCTGCTCAAGACCGAGATGGCGGCCGGGCACGGCGGAGTCTCGGGCCGCTACTCCGCCTGGCGCGAGCGCGCGTTCTCGCTGGCGTGGATGCTCGACGTGATCGGGGCGCACCCGACCGGGGAGTAGTCCCGCGGCTGCGGTCCCACGGGACATCTGCGGCGCGGCGAGCAGCCGCAGATGTCCCAGTGGACAGCAGTCGCCGCGAGACGAACGGCGTCCGGTCACCCCAGGTCGTCCGGGTCCTTCCCCGTCCGCTCGCCGGTCTCGAGCGCTGCGATAGCGGCGAGGTCGTCCTGGTCGAGTTCGAAGCCGAAGACGTCGAGGTTCTCTCGGATGCGCGCCGGCGTGGACGAGTTCGGGATGACGACGTTGCCGAGCTGCAGCTGCCAGCGGATGACGACCTGCGCCGGCG
>JAVHXX010000578.1 GCA_031119595.1 Patulibacter sp.
AGCAACGCCCGCGCCTCCGCCGTCAGCGTGCGCACGAGCCCGGGGGAGACGGCGCCCGGTCGCCACACGAGGCTGACCACGGCGGGATCGGCGTCGACGACCGGAACGAACGCGACCCCGGGCCGGGCCATCGCCCGCGCAGCGGCGGCCGGCACCAGGCACACCCCGCGGCCCGAGGCGAGGAACCCGAAGAGCTGCCCGGCGTCGTGGACCTCGGCGGCAATGCGACCCGGGAGTCCGTGTCGGTGTTGCTCGGCGAGCCACGCCTCCCGCCAGGTCGGGTTGATCGCAGCGGGCTGGGTGAGGAACGCCTCGTCGACGAGGTCGGCCATGCGGAGCTCGTCGCGCGCGGCGAAGGGGTGGTCGGCCGCCATCGCGAGCGCGCGCCCCTCCGACACGAGGATCTCGACCTCGAGCTCGGTTTCCTCCGGGCGCAGGCGGGCGAAGGCGATGTCCGCGTCGCCGTGCTCGACCTCAGCCGGGAGCACCAGGGCGACCGGGGTCACCTCGAGCCCGGGCAGGCGCTCGCCGAGCCGGCGGAGCAACGGCCCGATGATCTCCGCACCGGAAGACCCCATGAGACCGAGCCGCAGTGTCGTCGGCGCGCCGCCGGCCTCCCGCACGGCGAGCACGGCGGCGTGGTGGTCCGAGAGGAGTCGGTGCGCCCGTTCGAGGAGCGCTTCTCCTGCGGCGGTCAGATCGACCCGGCGCGTGGTGCGTTCGAAGAGCGTCACGCCCAGCCGCTCCTCGAGCTCGCGGATGCGCGTGGACAGCGCCGGCTGGGCCATGTGGAGCTGCTCGGCCGCACGTGTGAAGTTCCGCGCCTCGGCGACCGCCACGAAGTACCGCAGATGCCGGGTCTCGAGATCCATACCGAGACCATTATGGATCGCCTGGATTCGGTCTTTCTCTTTCGGGCCCCTGCGCAGCAGATTGCTGCGCATGACCTCTCCGAACTCCACCCGCTCGCGCCGTCTCGGCCGAGCCACCCTCACCTTCGTCGCGTTCCCCGTCGGCGGCAGCCTGGCCCACCTCCTCGCCGGGCGCATCGACTCGCCCGCGGCAGCGCTCGTGGGCGGGCTCCTGGCCGGCGCCGCGATCGGTGCCGGCCAGGCGCTCGGTTCGTCCGGGCGGCTTCCGCTCGTCCGCTGGACCGTCGGGTCGAGCCTCGGCCTGGCCGCCGGGCTCACGGCCGGAGCGGCGCTCGTCGACTACGACACGAGCCTCCGCGCGCTCGCGGCCATGGGCGCCGTCAGCGGCGCAGGCGTCGGTGCCGGCCAGGCCCTCGCCTGGGGCGCGCGCGTGTCGCGCCGCACCCGCGGCGCCTGGTCCGCGCTCGTCCCCGCGCTGTGGGCGCTCGGCTGGACCATCACGACGGCGATCGGTGTCGACGTCGACCTGCAGTGGGCGGTCTTCGGCTCCGCAGGCGCCGTCGTGGCGTCCGCGGGGCTCGCCGCCGCGCTCGAGACCGCTGCGCCGGCGCGCGCGGGCGGAGCACCGGTCCGGACCGAGGTGGCGGCATGAGCGTCGCGGCGGTCTCCCTCATCGCGCTGCCGATCGCCTACAACGCGATCTTCGCCGTCCTCGCGGCACGGTTCGACTATCCGGACATCCTCCGGCGACCGACCGACGAGGTCCTCGAACGGTTCATCGCCGGGGGTGCCGCGCTCATCCGGTGGTGGGAGGCGTTCATGCTCACCGCGTTGGCCTTCACGGTGGTACCCGTGCTGCTCGTCGGGCAGCTGCCCGGTGCAGACGGCGACCTGCTTCGCGTGAGCGCGATCGTCGGCGCGTTCGCCGGCCTCGTGCAGGCGCTCGGCCTCCTGCGCTGGGGCTTCGTCGTCCCGCATCTGGCCCGCGCCCACGCGCAGGCGTCGACCGACGCCGAACGGGTCGCGCAGCGGGCCATCTTCGAGGCGCTGCACCGCTACCTCGGGGTCGGTGTCGGCGAGCACCTCGGCTATGGGCTCACCGGCCTGTGGACGGTCCTCGCCTCGGCCGCGGTGATCCAGAGCAGCGCCGTGCCGGCCGCGATCGGCTGGCTCGGCCTCGTGCCCGGCGTCGCGCTGCTGGTCGGCGCTCGCGAGTTCGTCGGCGCCCACGAGCAGCACGGCTGGAGGCCGGCCGAGGCGATCGTCCCGATCGCCTACGTCGGCTGGTCGCTCTGGCTGGTGGCGCTCGGCATCGCCTTGGTGGTGTGACGCGACCGTCGCCGATCCCCGCGCGGCCGTAGACTGGACCGCGGATGCTCGAAGCCCTCGTAGAACAGATCCGGCTCCGCTTCAAGGAGGCGGAGGCCGCGATGAGCGACCCCGCCGTGATCGGCGACCGCGAGAAGTACGCCGACGCCGGCCGTCGCTACAACCACCTGAAGCCCGCCAACGCGCTGGCCGAGGAGTGGGTGCAGATGCACGGCGACGCCGAGGGCGCGCGCGAGATGCTGGCCGAGGAAGAAGATCCCGAGGTCCGCGACATGCTCCGCACCGCGGAAGCCCGGCTCGTCGAGCTCGAGGAGGAGATCCGCCTCGCGATGGTCGAGCCCGACCCGAACGACGACAAGCCCGTGATCGTCGAGATCAACGGCGGCGCCGGCGGCGACGAAGCGGCGATCTGGGCCGGCGACCTCTACCGGATGCTCACCCGCTACGCCGAGCGTCGCGGGTTCAAGGTCGAACCGATGGAAGCGGACGAGGGCAAGTACACCTTCGCCGTCAAGGGCGACGGCGCCTATTCCGTCTTCAAGTACGAGGGTGGCACGCACCGCGTGCAGCGCGTCCCGGCGACCGAGTCGCAAGGCCGGATCCACACGTCGACCGCCACCGTCGCGGTGCTTCCCGAGGCCGACGAGGTCGACGTGGAGATCAACCAGAACGACCTCCAGATCGACGTGTACCGCTCCGGCG
>JAVHXX010000579.1 GCA_031119595.1 Patulibacter sp.
CCGAACACGAGCCACCGCCACCCGAGGGCGAACCGGCGTGGGAACGCTGCCGACCCGAGGGCGAGCCCCGCGGACCCGATGCCCATCAAGCCGTAGAGGAGTCCCGCCTGCGAGGGCTCGCCGTGGGTCTCCATGAACGCCGTCAGCGAGGTCAATGTCGACCCGAAGAACATGCCGACGCCGAGGATGCCGATGACCACGACGACGAGTCGCGGCCGGAGCAGTTCGCGGGCCGGGGCCTGCACGAGTTCCTCGTGACGACCGAGCACGAGCTTGCCGGTCGGGTGCAGGGCGAACGCGGTGACGAACACGAACGTCAGCGCCGATGCCCCGGCGACGGCGACCCACGGGGCGATGGCACTCGCCAGGAGTCCGACCAGGAACGGGCCGATGATGAAGACGGTCTCGTCGGCGGCCGACTCGTACGCCATCGTGCCGCTGAGGACCTTGCCACGGCGCGCGGGGGCCATCCGCTGCCCGATGATCGCGACGAGCCGCGTGCGGGACATGGGGGCGACCTGCGGTGCGGAGGCACCGATGCAGAACGCCATCGCGAGCACGGCGAGGTCGGGCGCGGTCCCGATCACGACGAAGGGGAACGCTCCGAGCAGGACGGCGTTCACCAGGCCGACGGGGACGAGCACGGTGCGCTGGCCGAACCGGTCGGCCGCGGCGCCGACCATCGGGCCGAACACCGCCGCGCCGATGCCGACGGAGGCCGAGTTGATGCCGCCGAGGGCCACGGAGTCGCGGGCGGAGACGACGAGCGTCAGGACGCCGACGACCATCATGGCGAACGGGAGCCGGGCGATGAACGCGACCGGGAAGTACCACCGCCCGGCGTGGGCGATGAGCGATCGGTCGTCCGCCGTCGAGGCAGGCGGAGCAGAAGTGGTGTGGAGCATGGGGGGGGTGCCTTCTCGGCCCGGCCCGGTGTTGCGGGGGGCGGACCCATCGGGTGCCGCCGTTGTCCGCCGGGGATGCCGACGGCCGGTAGATACACACTGCGTGTTGGTGGAGCGGCAACAGGTTACCAGCGGTAACGGTTCGTCACCCGAGGCCCGCGGGCGTGGACGTCCTCATATCGTGGCGCGCATGGAACAGCGACGCATGGGGCGGACGGGCGCTCCCGTGAGCGCGCTGACCCTCGGGAGCAGGGCACTCGTCCCCGTCGCGGAGCGGGAGCCCGACGACGCCGTCCGGCTCGTCCACGAGACGCTCGCCCGTGGCGTCACCTCGGTGGACGTGTCCGACGCGGACGGTGCCGGGCTCGCCGAGAGCGTCGTCGGGGCGGCGCTCGGCGACCGGCGGGACGACGTCTTCCTGTCGGTCCGGTTCGGCGACCCGGTCGACCGGGACCCGTCGCACCGCGGCAACGGTCGACGGTGGATGTTCCGCGCGGTCGAGCGGAGTCTGAGCCGGCTCGGCACCGACGTCATCGACCTGTACCAACCGGCCCACCCCGACCCGGCGACCTCGCTCGACGAGACCCTCGACGCCCTGGCGGACCTGGTGTCGCAGGGCAAGATCCGAGCGTTCGGGATCCCCGGATTCCCCGCCGAGGAACTCGTCGAGGCGCAGTGGCTCCGGTCCGGCTCCAAGAGCGTCACGGCGACGCACGCCCCGTACTCGATCCTCACGCGGACGGCGGAGCGCACGACGTTCCCGGTCGCTCGCCGCTTCGGACTCGGCGTGCTCGCGGCGGCACCGCTCGCCGGCGGCTGGCTCGCCGGCGCGTACCGGAACGGCACCGTGCAGCCCCGGTCGCCCCGGGTGGCCGAGGAGCCGCACGCCTACGACATCGGTGCCCCGGCGAACCGCCGGAAGCTCGAGGTCGCCGACCGACTGGGGCAGCTCGCGGACGAATCCGGGCTGACGCTCCTCGAGCTCGCGGTCGGCTTCACGTTGACGCACCCGGACGTGTCCTCGGTGGTCATCGGTCCGCGCACGGTCTCGCACGTGGACGCCTACGCGCAGGCATCGGAGGTCGCGCTCGACGACGGCGTGCTCGACGCGATCGACGCGATCGTGCCGCCGGGGACCCACGTGCTCGAGGGCGACACGGGCGTGGTGCTGCCGGGGCTCACCCGGGAGCGGTTGCGCGGACGCGTCCTCGCCCGCTCACGCTGCGGCGTGCGCCGGTGTCGTGCACACACGAGACACCGCCTCGCCCGCGAGACACCCCCAGGACAACGAGACACCGCCGTTTCCGGCGGCGTCTCGTTCCGGCGGCGGCGGCTCGCGCGGCGGGCGGCGTCTGACGTCCGCGAGACTCCGCGAGACCCCGCGGCTTCCCCACCCCTAGGATCTCGACCATGGTGGAGATCCCGCAGCCGAAGCCGACGGACCTGTTCACGATCGGCGAGGTCGTCGAACGGACCGGGGTCGCCGCATCGGCGCTGCACTTCTACGAGCGCAAGGGCCTCATCCACCCCGAGCGCACGGCCGGCGGCACACGGCTCTACCCGCGGCACGTCGAGCGGCGCATCGCGATCATCCAGGTCGCCAAACGCCTCGGCATCCCGTTGAGCGAGGTCGCCGAGCAGTTCGCGACGCTCCCCTCCGACCGCATGCCGTCCCTCCGCGACTGGAACCGGCTGAACGAGCGGTGGCGCGCGCGGTTGCGCGCCCGGCAGCTCGAGCTCGAGCGCCTGCAGCAGGAGATGACGCAGTGCATCGGTTGCGGGTGCGTCTCACTGAACGCGTGCCTGGTCATGAACCCCGGGGACCAGTTGGGCGCCGAGGGGCGCGGGGCCCGGCGGTTGCTGCCGATCGAGGACGAGGCGCCGGACGCGACCGACTGACGGCCTGGAGGCGCGCGGCGGCGCCGCACCGCGCCTCCCGTCCGTCAGCGGGTCGCGTCGCGCAATCCGTCGTCGACCCGCGTCAGCAGCGCGAACG
>JAVHXX010000580.1 GCA_031119595.1 Patulibacter sp.
GGTCGGCACCCGGGCCGCGGTTGAAGCGCTGGCCACCGCCGCCGTTGCCGCCGCGACCCTTCTTCTTGCCGCCGCCACGGGCGTGCGGGTCGAGGCCGGCGGCCTCGTAGCGATCCTCGAGGCCGAGTTCGCGGACGATGCCGGCGACGTCGCCCTCCTGGTCCGGGGCGACGAGCGTCACGCCGATGCCGGTGCGGCCCGCGCGACCCGTGCGGCCGATGCGGTGCACGTAGGCCTCGCGGTCTTCCGGGGCGTCGTAGTTGATGACGTGCGTGATGTCGTCGATGTCGATGCCGCGGGCGGCGACATCGGTGGCGACGAGCACGTTGATCTTGCCGCGCTCGAAGGCCTTCAGCGCGCGCTCACGCTGCGACTGCGTCTTGCCGCCGTGCATGGCGCCGGAGTCGACACCCTCGTTGTCGAGGCGACGCGCGAGGCGGTCGGCGCCGTGCTTGGTGCGCACGAAGACGATCGCGAGACCGCGCTCCTCCTCGAGGGCGTCGAGCAGGAGTTCGACCTTGTCCTCGCCCTTCGTGTCGACGAAGCGGTGGTCCATCTCGGTGATGGGGCGCTCCGGCGGCGCGAACGTGTGGGTGACGGCGTCGACGGTGAACTGCGTCGCGATGCGGCCGGCCTCACCGTCGAGGGTGGCCGAGAAGAAGAGCGTCTGGCGGTCGTCCGGGGTGAGCTTGACGATGCGGTCGATCGCGGGCTTGAAGCCCATGTCGAGCATGCGGTCGGCCTCGTCGAGCACGAGGATCTCGACCTGGTTCAGCTTGAAGGCACCGCGCTGGAGAAGGTCCTCGAGGCGACCCGGGGTGGCCACGATCACGTGGGCGCGGGCGGCTTCGCGGGCCTGCTTCTGGAGGCCGACACCGCCGTAGACGGCGACGACGCGCAGCGCGAGGGCGTGGGCGACCTCGCGGGACTCCTCGACGATCTGCGAGGCGAGCTCACGGGTCGGGGCGAGGATGAGGGCGCCGGGGCGGCCGGTGGTGTTCGCGTCGAGCGAGTCGAGGAGCGGCACCATGAAGGCGAGCGTCTTGCCCGAGCCGGTCGGCGACTTGGCGAGGATGTCCTTGCCCTCGAGGATGTCCGGGAGGACCATCGCCTGGACGGGGAGCGGGGTGGTGTAGCCGCGCTGCTCGAGCGCGCCGGCGGCAGCGCTGCTGACGCCGAGTTCCCGGAAGGTGGCCGTTGCCGGATCGGCAGCAGTGGGAGAGGTCATACGTATCCTTTGCGGCGGCACGCCGCTGGCGGTGCAGGTCGTGGACCTGACGCCGGTGAGTGTGGAGCGCCTCGCGAAGTGGCCGCGACGCGCTGGCTGAGCTCGCGAGTGATGCGAGGGCCATCGGGGAGGTGGCGACTTACCCCTACGACCGCTGTGTGCGATGCAATGGCGAGCTGCCCGGCGCGGCCGCTGGGGCCACGCGCAACCTTCACGCTAGCAGGGCTCGTCAGCCCGCCGCCGGGGTGTCCAGTGTGCGGTTGGTCCGAAGGGACGCCACATCGGTGCGCTCGCTGCGGCCGCGGAGCACCACCGAGTAGAGGACCTCCCAGTGCTCCTGCTCCTCCGCGTCGGCCTCGGCGACGAGCCGCCCGGACGCCGCCACGCGCCCCGGAAGCCCCTTGGCCTGGGAGTTCAGGCGGGCCGCCTCGTTGACCGGGTCACCCATGACCGTGTACTCGAAGCGCTCCTCGGTGCCCATGTTGCCGGCGATCACGTCGCCACCCGAGAGACCGATCGTCGCCGGGGTGTCCGGGGCGTGCTCGGCGAGGGCGTCGGCAAGTTCCCGTGCAGCGCGGAGCGCCTGGGTGGCGGTGTCGTCGTGCGGGACGGGCGCGCCGAACACGACCAGGGCGCCGTCTCCGGCGAACTTGTTCACGAGGCCGCCGTGGCGGCGCGTGACCGAGACGACGATGTCGAAGAAGCGGTTGATGAGCTCGACGACCTCGTCGGCGGGGCGCTCCATCGCGAGCGCCGTCGACCCGACGACGTCGACGAAGAGCGCCGCCACGTGCAGGCTCTCGCCGCCGAGGGCCGAGCCGCGCTCGAGGGCCGTCTCGGCGACCTCGTCGCCGACGTGCCGTGAGAAGAGGTCGCGGAGCTCCTCGCGCTCCTGGATGCCGTCGGCCATGCGGTTGAACCCGGCCTGCAGCAGGCCGACCTCGGTGGCGTCGTCGATGGCGACCCGGGCGGTGAGGTCGCCGGCGGTGATCCGCTCGACGGCCACGCGCAGCCGCGCGATCGGGTCGGCGACGGCGCGGCTCGTGAAGATCTCGGAGACGAACCCGACGGTGAGGGCGAGCGTGCCGAGCACGAACATCACGATCGCGAGGCGATGGGAGAGGTTCTGGCCGGGCACCTGCGTGATGCCGCGGGTGAGCACGAGCAGACCCACGATCCAGGTGCCGAAGACGGCGCTGCCGGTGCCGAGCGCCCACGTGAGCATCTGCCGGGTGGAGGCGCCCGGCAGGGCCGGCGGCGCGGCGTCGCTGCGGTGCGGGAGCACCACGCGGGCGGCGGGGCGCATCACGCGCTCGGTGAGGAGGTAGCCGAAGGCGCTCGTCGACAGGCCGCCGATCAGCGTGGTGATGCCGACCCGCAGGCCCGATCGCCAGTCGTACGCGGCGGCGACGGTGAAGGCGATGAGCGACCCGAGGAGCCAGAAGACCATGAGCGCCCCGAGCACGCGGATCGGTCCGCGCAGCACGGCGAGCTCCTCCTTCTCGGTGGGCGGGCGGTTCTCCCGCAGCCACAGCCAGGCCTGGTCGGACTGCCGGAAGATGACCCAGCCGCCGACGACGAAGGCGATCCCGAGGTAGGACGACACGACCGTGACGAGCACGGTCGAGTTCGTGTGCGGTGGCAGCAGCGAGCCCGGGATCACCGCGAGGT
>JAVHXX010000581.1 GCA_031119595.1 Patulibacter sp.
GACCTGGAGCGTCTGGGACGACGCGTCGATCGATGCCGTCGCCGCGAAGGCGATCGTCAGCGCGAACCGCCCGGCCTTCGTCGCCCTCACCGTGCCGGAGAACGCGCATCCCTTGCCGACCCTCAGCGCCACGGGCTTCGCCGGCTTCCGGGCCGCCTTGCTCTTCACGGGGCCTGCCGGCAGGAGCGTGGCCGTGACCGTGGTCGCCACGCACCGCCCGCCGGGCCGCGTGAGCGTGCCGCTCACCTTCCATGCGAACGGCGCTTTGCGGACCCGCGCGGTCTTCACGCGGGCCGCGATCGACGACGCCGGCTTCGGCGCAGCCGCATGGCCGGTCTGCTGACCGCCACCCTGCGGCCCGATCGCGTGGTCACCACCGGGAATCGATCCGCTCTGCGTGGCACCGCCCGGCGCGCCACCGACGTTCGGGTCGCCGCCCGGCGCGGGCGTGCTCACCGCGCCGTCGACCGCCCCGGACACCGCGACCGTCGAGGCGTACCGTGCGTCGGCGCCGCGGCGACCCGCGACCGCCGCGAACCACGTGCCGGTGGGCAGGGCCGCCGTCGACCCGCCGTAGATCCCGTCGCCGGCGGCACCGTCACCGTGCGCGCCGTCGTCGACGAGCGTGATGGCCTGCTCTGCGTCGGTGCCGTCACGCAGGGTCGCCGTCACCGCGGCACCTGCAACCGGCGAACCGCCGTCCGTGAACGCCGCCGTCACGCCGACCCGCCCGTCGGCCGACTGCGTCGCCGCAGCGGTGAGCGTGAGCGGGCTGCTCGCGACCGACTCGGTGAACCGCACCGTCTGCGGCGTCGCGGCGCCCGCCAGGCGCAGCGTCCACACGCCGGCGCCCGGCGCCTCGACGCGGTGCACGCGGATCGCCTGCTTCGCGTCGTCCGACCCGGCCGCGGCGCTCGAGGCCGTCGAGCCGTCCGGCGCGATCAGCGCCGAGCCCACGCCGGGTTCGGCGAGCATCGCGACGACCATCGGCTCGCCGGGCGTCGGCGACGCCAGCGACACGTCGACCGACCCGCCCGCGGGGACGTCGATCGCCTTCGACAGCACGATCACCGGGTCCGGGGCGGACTGCACGGCGTCACGGGTCGCGGCGCGGCCGCGGGTCGCGATGCCGTCCGAGCCGGAGCCAGTGGCCTCGTCCTTGCTCGTCGTCAGCGACTGCAGCGTCGACGACCGGCTCACGTGTGAGAGCACCCACCCGCTGAAGATCCTCTGGTCCTGCGGCTCGGCGAGGTGGTGGTCGGGGATCGTCGACACGTCGGTGAAGGTCGACCAGGCGCTCGACTTCGCCACGACGCCGTCGCCGAGTTCGGGATCGATGCAGGTCGGCACGCCGGCCTCGCCGGCGATCACGGACATCGCCACGCCGCGGCGGTTCGTCACCTGCCGGTTGAAGAGCTTCTCGTGGAAGCGCGTGAGCTGGAGCGTCGGGATGCCCGGCGACTGCGGCAGGATCACGTCGGCGCAGGCCGAGCCCTCGTTCGGTGTCCCGAGCATCACGAGGTGCGCCACGACCGGGTACGGGACCGGCGGCGCCGCCTCCACGGTGAGCGGATCCGGCATGTGCTCCTGCACGTACTCGCGGGAGATCAGGCCGCCCATGGAGTGCACCACGAGGTCGACGTGCGCCGCGTTGAGCTTCTCGCGGACCGCCTGCACGTACACGGCCTCCTGCTTGGCGTTCGCGTCGATCGAGTCACCGGTGAGCGGGTTGGTGTCCATCTTGCCGGGCACCTGGCCGTCGCCCACGGCGTACACGCGGCCGATGTTCAGGAGGCCCGCGATGAGCGGCTTGATGGTGTTCCAGGTGGAGGCGTCGGAGTTCCAGCCGTGCACGAGGATCATCGGCTTCGGCAGCACGCGGAACGGCACCTGGCCGCCGCCGAAGGCCGTCAGCACCTGGAGGGTGTGGTCGGGGTTCGGCTGGCCGTTCTTCCAGGCCATGCCCTCCGTGTTGATCGGCCATTCGACGTACCTGACCTGGCCCGGAGCCCAGGTGAGGTCGCGGACCGGGAGGCGGTAGTCGGAGGCGTAGACGACCTTGCCGGTCGAGCCGTCCTTGATGGTGACGCCGGAGGTGTACGCCTTCGTCGAGGTGTTCCGGATGCCGGCACGCAGGTAGACGACGTTGCCGTCGGTGGTGCCGCCGTCGGGGACCGCCACGCGGGCGCCGTACTTCACGCTCGTCTCCTCGAGGGAGATCGAGTCCACGCAGAGCAGGCAGTCGAGGGTGAACCTGCCGCCGCCGTCGTAGGAGCCGGTGCAGTCGCTGCCGCATTCGATCTTGTCGGTGGCGTTGACCGTCTTGGACACCGGGCCGCCGAGCTGCGGCGTGGCGGGGAAGGCGTAATCCTGCTGGGCGGCGTGCGTGAGGTCGAGCAACCCGAAGAACGCCGACTCGGCGTGGTTCGGGTCCGAGCAGGTGCCCTTCTCGGTGAAGTCGCCCGTGCCGGCCGGGGAGTAGATGTAGCCGAAGGGGCGCACGTCGAGCGGGGTGCCGACGCGGATCGGGGCGTCGGTGGACCGCAGGATCGATTTGCAGGTCCACGTCTTCGTGACGTACTTCGAGGTCCCGCTGTCCCAGGACCGCACGGTCGAGGTGGAGCTCGCCGTGCCGACGTCGCCCGAGAGGTACGTGTAGGGCGTGTCGTCGTACCCGGGGCCCGGGGACGGATCGCCGTCGTAGGGCGACGACACGGGGTAGAAGGTGTCCCACGAGAGGCTGCCCTGGCCGCGTTCGCTGGTCCCCTGGCCGTCCTCGATGTCGGTGGAGCCGTTGAGCGTGCCGGCCCAGTGGAGCGTGCCGCCGTTGAGCACCTTGGTGACGGGCAGCGAGGCCGAGGCGGCCGCCGGCGCGCCGAGCGCCGCGGCGACCCCGGC
>JAVHXX010000038.1 GCA_031119595.1 Patulibacter sp.
TCACGATCGCGTGGTTCTTCGCACCACCGAAGCACTGCGCACGCTTCCCGGTCTCCGCCGCACGCGAGTAGATGTACTGCGCGATCGGCGTCGAGCCCACGAACCCGACCGCGCGGATCGTCTCGGAGTCGAGGATCGCGTCGACGGCCTCCTTGTCGCCGTTGACGACGTTCAGGATGCCCGCCGGCAGCCCGGCCTCGAGGGCCAGCTCGGCGAGGCGCAGCGGCACCGAGGGGTCACGCTCGGACGGCTTGAGGATGAACGCGTTGCCCGCGGCGATCGCCGGCGAGAGCTTCCAGAGCGGGATCATCGCCGGGAAGTTGAACGGCGTGATGCCGGCGACCACACCGAGCGGCTGGCGCATCGAATACACGTCGATGCCGGTACCGGCCGCGTCGGAGTACTCGCCCTTGAGCAGGTGCGGGATGCCCGTCGCGAACTCGAGCACCTCGACGCCGCGCTGGATGTCGCCCTTGGCGTCGGCGACCGTCTTGCCGTGCTCGCTGGAGAGCAGCTCGGCGAGCTCCTGTGCGTGCTCGTTGATGAGCACGACGAAGCGGTTCAGGATGCGGGCGCGCTTCTGCGGGTTCGTCGCCGCCCAGGCCGGCTGCGCAGCGGCGGCGTTGGCGATGGCCGCGTCGACCTCGGCCTTCGTGGCCAGCGCGACCTGCGCCTGCACCTTGCCGGTGCTCGGGTCGAAGACGTCGGCGGTACGGCCCGAGGTGCCCTCGAGGCGTTCGCCGCCGACGAAGTGGGGGATGACGGTGGCGATGGAGCTCATGGCGGCTGGACCTTCTGCAGGGTCAGAGACGGACGGGCGCGCGACGGATCGCATGGCGCATTCGTCGAGCATAGACTGTCCACCAACCGATTGGTAGATTCGATGGTAGGTTGGCTGTACCGGACTCCAGCCGGAAACCCCCATGACGATCGTTCCGCCGACCCCCCTCACCACCCTCTCGACGGTCCCGGCGTGGCACGGCCCGGTCGAGCAGGGCGCGATCGACGTCGCGGGCGCCGCGATCCGCTGGTGGGCGATCGGCGAGGGCGGCCCACCGGTGGTGCTCCTGCACGGCGGCGGAGCCCACAGCGGTTGGTGGCATCCCGTCGTGGAGCGCCTCGCGGCGACCCGGCGCGTGATCGGCATGGACCTGAGCGGTCACGGCGACAGCGGACGCCGGCCCACGTACTCCGCGCTCACCTGGGCCGACGAGATCCTCGCCGTGATCGACGGCGTCGCCGGGGGCCACGCGATCGTCGTCGCGCACAGCATGGGCGGGCGACCGTCGAGCATCGCGGCGAGCCGCTATCCCGGGAAGTTCTCGGCGCTCGTCCTCGTCGACACCGTCGTGCCGACCAGCCCGGACGAGGTCTTCCCCCGCGCGGGCGCACTCCGCGAGTACCCGACGGTCGAGGCGATCGTGGCGCGCTTCCGGATCATGCCCGGCCAGACCGAGATCGACCCGGACCTCCTTCGCACCCTCGGGCGCCAGTCCGCCACGGCCCGCGGCGACGCCTACGTGTGGAAGTTCGACCCGAACGTGTTCCACGCCAGCGACGGCGAGATCGTCAACGCGCATCTGCCGGGTATCACCAGTCCACTGGTGGTGATCCAGGGCAGCGACAGCGTCGTCGTGGATCCGTCGACGGCCGCCGCCCTGCAGGACGCGGTCGGTCGCACCGTGCCGCTGCTCATCGTGCCGGGCGCCGACCACCACGTGATGCTCGACCGCCCCCGCGAGACCGCCGACCTCCTCGCCTGGCTCATCACGAGCGGCGCGCTCGGCACGGTCGCGTAGCCTCGGGCGGAGCATGTCGTCCGTGCCCGCCGAGCCGTTCCGCGTCGACCCCGCCGACCTCCCGGCGTGGCTCGCCGGCACCTGGTCGGTCGACCGCGACATCAACGACGGCCAAGGCGCCTTCACCGGCACGGCGACGTTCGAGCCGCAGCCCGGCGGCACCGTCCGCTGGGCCGAGGAGGGCTCGCTGCAGCTCGGCGACTTCACCGGCCCGGCGACCCGCGTGCTCTTCCTGCATCCGGCCGACCCGTGGGAGGTCCGCTTCGACGACGGGCGCCTCTTCCATCCGCTCGACCTCTCCGGCGGCGGGTTCGCCGCCGAGCATCCGTGCGGCCCGGACCTCTACCGCGGCACCTACGACCCGCGCTCGGACGACGAACTCCTCGTCCACTGGCACGTCACCGGCCCGGGCCGCGAGGACGACATCGTGAGCCGGTACCGCCGCGTGGGGTGACCGCCGGCGACCCGCGACGAGCGAGGCCGCCCGTGGCCTGGCGGCGGCCGGGGCGCGCCGCGCGCGCCGCCGGCCTAGAGCTCGAGCCCGAGATCCGCGCCGGCGTTGACCGCGGCGACGAAGTCCGCGGGGCGCACCGCGTCACCGACGAGGCGCACGTCGCCGTGGTCGATGAGGTCGGCGAGGGCCGAGCCGCGCGGCTTCCAGCCGATGGCGAGCGCCACCGCTGCGGCGGGCACGGACTCGCGCACGCCGTCGCGTTCGTAGAACACCTCGGTGGGCGTCACCTCGACGACCTTCGCGCCGGTGAGGACCGTCGCCCCGCCGGCCTTCAGCTGCTTCACGATGTGGCGGCGCGTGATCGCCTCGATGCCCGCGCCGATGGACGTCGCCATCTCGAGGATCGTCACGTGCACGCCATGCTCGACGAGCAGCTCGGCCGTCTCGCAGCCGGTGGCGCTCCCGCCGATCACCGCGACGGTCGACCCGGCCTCGGCCACGCGCGCGCCGCGGAGGTAGTCCTGGGCGTCGTGGACGGTCGGGCCGTCGAGGCCGGGAATCGGCGGCAGGAGTGCGCCGGCGCCGACGGCCAGGACGACGGTGTCGGCGGCGAAGCGGTCGAGCGTGGCCCCGTCCACCTCGACGCCGGTCTCCACGTGGACGCCGAGGCGCGCGACCTCGCGCTCCTCGAAGTCGCGGAAGCGGAGCACCTCGTGCTTGCTCGGGGCGCTCGCGGCAGCGACGAGCTTGCCGCCGATGCGTGCGTCGCGCTCGAAGAGGGTGACGTCGTGGCCGCGCTCGCGGGCGATCGTCGCGGCGGAGAGCCCGGCCGGGCCGGACCCGACCACGGCGACGCGCTTCGGCTCGGCGGCGGGCCGGGGATCCCAGGTGTGCTCGCGCCCGACCTGCGGGTTCACGGCGCAGCGCACCTCGCCCCCGGGCCCGACGAGGTCGACGCACGCATTGCACGCGATGCACGGCCGGATCTCCGGGTCGCGGCCCTCACGGACCTTGTTCGCCCAGTCGGGGTCGGCGATCAGACCGCGGCCGATCGCGATGAGATCGGCGTCGCCGTCGGTGAGCACGCGGCGCGCGTCGGCCGGATCGTCGAGGCGACCGACCGCCATCACCGGCACCGAGACCTCCTTGCGGATGTGCGCCGCCAAGCGCACGAGGTAGCCGCGGGGCACCCACATCGGGGCGAGGGTCACGTGCAGGGAGCGCCAGTGGCCGGCCGACACGCTCAGGCAGTCGACACCGGCGGCTTCGAGCCAGCGCGACACCTGAGCGGCGTCCTCCACGGTCGTCCCGCCGGGGAGGGCTTCCTCGCCGCTGATCCGCCAGAAGAGCGGGAGCTCCGGGCAGCGCGCCTTGATCGCGCGGGCGATCTCGAGCGAGAACCGCGCACGATTCTCCAGCGTGCCACCGTAGGCGTCGTCGCGCTGGTTCGCGAGCGGCGAGAGGAAATCGGAGGCGAGGTAGCCGTGCGCGCCGTGCACCTCGACGAAGTCGAACCCGGCCCGCTGCGCGCGCTCGGCGCCCGCCGCGTAGAACTCGACGATCGCCTCGATCTCGGCGACCGTGAGCGCCTGGGGTACCGGCGCCGCCGAGTTGATCGGGATCGCCGACGGCGCGACGTGCCGCCCGGCCAGCACCTGCCGGCCGGGGTGCAGCAGCTGCGCGCCGACGACCGCACCCGCCTCGCGGCATTCGTCCGCCGTGCGGGTCAGGCCCGGGAGGTACTCGTCGGCGTAGATGCGCGGCTCGGGGCCGCGCGTCTCGGGATCCACGAGGAGAGCCTCGATCGTGATCACGCCCGTGCCGCCGGTCGCCCGGCGGCGGTAGTACGCGATCGAGGCGTCGTTCATCGCGCCGTGGTCGTCGAGACCGGTGCCCATCGGCGGCATCACGATGCGGTTCTTCAGCGTGAGGTTGCCGATCTGCAGCGGCGCGAAGAGCGGGTCGGTGGCCGCGCCGTCACCGGTCGCGCCGCCCGCCCTCACCTCGGATCCCGGGCCGAGCATGGCTCAGCTCGCCTCGCCGTAGTCGGAGAAGCCGCGGCCGGTCTTGTGGCCGAGGTCGCCGGCGGCCACGAGGCTGCGCAGGTTCTGTGTCGGCAGGAACCGCTCGCCGTACTGGGTGTGGAGCGCGTCGCTCACCTTCAGGAAGGTGTCGAGGCCGCTGAGGTCCATGGTGTGGAGCGGCCCCATCGCGTGGTTGAAGGCCAGCTGGCAGGCGCGGTTCACGTCGTCGGCGGTGGCGATGCCCTCCTCGACGATCCGGGCGGCCTCGAGCGCGAGGTGCGCGATGAGCCGCGAGGTGATGAAGCCCGGGGTGTCCTTCTGGCAGACGACCGTCTCCTTGCCGTACTGCTCGGCGAGCGCGATCACCGTGGCGAGGGTCTCGTCGGAGGTCTGTAGGGCGCGGATGATCTCGATGAGCTTCATCACCGGCGGCGGGTTGAACCAGTGCGACCCGATCACGCGGTCCGGGCGGCCGGTCACGGCCGCGAGCGACGTGATCGAGAACTGCGACGTGTTCGACGCGAAGATGACCTCGTCGCGGCAGACGCCGTCGAGGCGGCGGAGGACGTCGCTCTTGATCGCGAAGTCCTCGACGACCGTCTCGATCACGTGGTCGGCCTCGGCGCCCGTGGCCTCGAGGTCGGTCGACGTGCTCAGGCGCGCGAGGGTGGCGTCGGCCTGCTCGCGGGTCTGCGCGCCCTTCTTCACCACGCGGTCGAGGCTCTTGCCGATCCGCGTGCGGGTGCGCTCGAGCGCCTCCTCGGTGATGTCGACGACGGTCACCTCGAAGCCGGCCTGCGCGACGGTCTGCGCGATGCCGTTGCCCATCACGCCGCCGCCGATCACGGCGACGCGTCGGATGTCCTGGATTCCACTCATGGGGTGTGTCTCTTCGATCGTGTGGGACTAGGCGGTGGCGGGGGCGCCGTCTTCCCAGCGGCCGTCGACGGCGCGGTAGGGGCGCGCGATCTCGACGAGGGTGCCGTGGGCGCTCTTCGGCGACAGCCAGGTCCACTGCTGCCACGGCATCTCGGGGTCCTCGTTGACCCCGCCGAGGATCTGCAGGCCGGCGTCGGCGAGGCGCTGCGAGGTGGCCGCCGGGTCGTCGGTGGTGAAGCAGATGTGGTGCACGTGCTCGCCGTGCTTGGCGAGGCGCTTACCGAGGTGGGTGTCCGCACCCGGCGCCATGAGCTGGATCTCGGAGCCGCC
Source organism: Patulibacter sp. (assembly GCA_031119595.1). Lineage (GTDB taxonomy): Bacteria > Actinomycetota > Thermoleophilia > Solirubrobacterales > Solirubrobacteraceae > JAGIBJ01. Next base: position 5,487 of record JAVHXX010000038.1, read on the forward strand.
CGGGTTCACGAACGTGGCCCAGTCCATGCGGTCATCACCACCGCCACCGGCCTCGCCGCCCTCGAAACCGTCGTAGCGCACGAGGCGCTCCTCGAGCTGGGCCGGATCGAGGATGCCGAGGATCTTCGTCCAGTCCTCGACGGCCTGGTCGAGGTCGTTCACCAGCAGGCAGATATGGGCGAGTGGTCCACTCGGCATGGCGCTTCCTTTCCAGGCGGCGGCGCGGGGCGCGCCGTTCAACCAAACAATCGGTAGATTAACTTAGCCCAAAGGACCGGCGCGAGCAACCCGCACCGTCGTAGAATCAAACCATCGTTTGTTTGCTTTTCTAGTCCGCGCTCCTTAGGATTCCGGTCACACTGTGCGGTGCCCCGGCCCCGCACCAGCCCCCATCTGCCTGGACCGCGCATGCCCTCTCCCAGCCGAGTCACCTACAGCCGCAACGCCACGCTGTCGTTGTCGCGCACCTGCTCGGCCTACTGCAAGTACTGCTCCTTCGCGACGCGCAAATTCCACCTCCACACCCCGGACGACGTGGAGCGCCAGCTCGACGACGCCGTGAAGCGCCGCGCCAAGGAGCTCCTCATTCTCACCGGTGAGGCGCCGGACCAGCACCCGGCGGTCCTCGCGGAGCTGCGCGCCCACGGGTTCGACGACTTCGTCGCCTACGTCATCTGGGCCGCCGAGCGCGCGCTCGAGCGGGGGCTCCTGCCGCACACGAACCTCGGCGCGATCAGCAAGGCCGACCTCGAGCGACTGCGGCCCGTCACCGCCTCGCAGGGCGTGATGCTCGAATCGATCAGCGAGCGGCTGATGGAGACGGTCCACGAGGGGTCGCCGTCGAAGCATCCGGCGCGCCGCCTCGCGACGATCCGCGCGGCCGGCGAACTGAAGATCCCGTTCACGTCGGGGATCCTCGTCGGCATCGGCGAGACCCGCGAGGAGCGGCTGCAGAGCCTCGCCGCGCTCGCCGAACTGCATGCCGAGTTCGGGCACCTGCAGGAGGTCATCCTCCAGAACTTCGTCCCGCACGAGCGGTACTACGGCCGCGATGTCGGCGCGATCGCCGACGCCGCCGCGCGCGAGTTCTGGCGGACCGGCATCGGCGCCCTCCCGGACGAGGTCCCGCTGCCCGCCTGGGCCTGTGAGGTGACGATCGCCGACATGGTCGAGCTCGTCGAGGAGACGCGCCGCCTCATGCCGGACGTCGGCATCCAGATCCCGCCGAACCTCGCCGACTGGTGGCCGCAGCTCGTCGCCGCGGGCGCCACGGACCTCGGCGGCCTGAGTGCCAACGGTGACCACATCTCGCCCGAGCATCCGTTCCCGTCGCCGAAGCAGGTGCGCGAGCGGCTCGCCACGGACGGCGTCGCGCTGAGCGAGCGCCTCTGCGTGTACCCGCAGTACATCGACGACGTGTGGCTCGACCCGGCCGTCCTCGACACGATCACCGTGAAGTACTGGACCTTCATCCCGCGCGGCGCCTCCGGGCGGTCCGAGGCGCCGTACGTGATCGACCGCGACCTCGTCGCCCCGAGCCTGGAGCGCGCCCGCGACGGCCAGCCGCTCGCCGAGGAGGCGCTCACCGCGCTGTTCAGCGAGCGCGATCCGGTCGCCGTCGAGGAGATCCGCCGCCGGATGGCCGGCGACACGGTCACGTTCGTGGTGAACCGCAACATCAACATCTCGAACGTCTGCACCGTCGGGTGCGCGTTCTGCGGATTCGGGCAGTCGAAGCGCTCCCCCGACGCGTACACGATCACCACCGAGGACTTCGAGGCCCGCGTGCGCGAGGCGGTCGAGTACGGCGCCACCGAGCTGTGCATCCAGTCGGGGATCCATCCGGAGTGGACCCTGGCCTCCTACGAGGGCTGGCTGCGGCTCGCCAAGCAACTCGGGCGCAAGTACGGCCGCGAGCTCCACCTCCACGCGTACAGCCCGATGGAGATCGCCCACATGGCCGACCTCTCCGGCCTCCCGCTCGACGCGCTCTTCGAGCGACTCGTCGACGCCGGCCTCGGTTCTACGCCGGGGACCGCCGCCGAGGTGCTCGTCGACGGCATGCGCCAGCGGATCTCGCCGAACAAGCTCCCGGCCGACCGCTGGGTCGAGGTGATCCAGGCCGCGCACCGCGCGGGCGTGCCGTCGACCGCGACGGTGATGTTCGGGCACATCGAGGAGCCGTGGGAGCTCGCCCAGCACATGCGACTCATCCGGCGCGTGCAGGAGGAGACGGGCGGGATCACCGAGTTCGTGCCGCTGTCGTTCATCCCCTTCCAGACCCGCCTGGGTCGCACGCACGGCGTCGAGGAACTCTCGATCGAGGACAACCTCCGCCACACCGCGGTCTTCCGCCTCGCCCTCGGCACGTCGGTCCGGAACCTCCAGGCGAGCTGGGTGAAGATGGGGCTGCAGGGCGCGACGGAGGCGCTGCGCTGGGGCGTGAACGACCTCGGCGGCACCCTCATGGAGGAGAACATCTCCCGCCTCGCCGGCGCCCAACACGGCACCATCCTCGACCCGCCGCAGCTCATCGCCGCCGCGCACGCCGCTCGGCGGCCGGCCGCCGAGCGCACGACCACCTACGCGATCCGCGAGTGGCATCCGCTGCCGCAGCGGCCGCGGTTCGTGCGCCGCGGAGAGCACGGTTCCGCCGGCGATCGCGGTGCGGCAGGCGCGGCGAGCCGGACCGCGGGCGCGCGCGTGGGGGCAGCGTGATGCTGCGCGGCCTGCGGGGCGACGGCACGCTGCGGGCGAAGCGCCGCGCGTTGCTCGGCGCCGGGCGCGCGCTCGAACGCGAAGGCCTCGTCGTCGGCACCGTCGGCAACCTGAGTTTCCGCCATCGGCGCACGATGTACATCACGCCGAGCCAGACCGCCTACGGCGACCTCGGCCCGCGCGACCTCGTCGCCATCGACCTGGAGACCGGGCAGCTGCTCAGTCCGGGCGTTCCGTCGCGCGAGTTGCCGCTGCACCTCGCGATCTACCGGGCCCGTCCGGACGTCGGCGGGATCGCCCACACCCACAGCCTCCACGCGACCGCCTGGAGCTTCTCCGGCAAGTCGCTCGAGCCCCGCATCGAGGATCTCGACTACTACGGCATCGCGCCGGTCCGCACCACGCGCCCGGCCCGCGCCGGCAGCATCGAGCTCGGCCAGGTCGCGGTCGAGGGCCTCGGCGCCGACGCCGCCGTCCTGCTCGGCGACCACGGCGTCCTCACCGTCGGTCCGACGATCGACCGCGCGCTCCTCGTGGCCCGCGTCGTCGAGCGCCAGGCGCAGATCGCCTGGCTCGTCCACCACCAGGACCGGCGCCCCGTGCAGCAGTCGGTGGTCACGTCCCGGCGCGGCCTGCACGTGATGCGCGGCGCCACGCACTGAGCGGCGCGGAGCTCAGCCGGGTCGGAGGCGACGTTCGACCGCCCTCAGGCGGTCGAACCCGCTCGCCTCGCGTGTGGCCGCCGCACTCGCCGCGAACCCTGCGACCGCTGCGCCGTCGCCGCGCAGGAAAAAGTCGCAAAGGTCGACGAGATCGCTGACGAACGCCTCGAACGCCCTCGAGGCATCATCGGCATAGGCCGGGAACCGGTTGCCGCCCCTCGGACCGAGCAGCTCCCGCATGTACTCGGCGTGGTCGAGCGACGCCGTCCCGATGCTGTACCCGACGGACAGCGACGTACGCCGCAGCCACAACCGCAGCCGCCGGTCGTCCCTTGCGAACACGGCCTGCTCGAACGGACCACCGCTGCTCTGCTCGGTGCTGCTCGCGGTCTGCAGCGCGAAGCCGGCCGGCTCGATCACCCGCTCGAGGTCAGGGAGATGATCGCTGAGCCCCACCGGAGCAACGTACCCGGCGGCTCCGCAGGCGGTCGGCGCGAACCAGGACATCGGGCCTCTGCGGGCTACCGCACCGCCGGGCCGACCACCGCACCCTTGGCGTCGAGCCAGGCCCGAATCCGTCCGGAGTCGGCTCAGCGGAACGATCTCACGCCGTGCCGTCGCCCTGCCGCCGCCGGTCCCGCCAGCGTTCGTACGCGGTGGACAACGAGCCGATCCCCGAGATGGAGAACGACGCGAGCAGCCCCCACTGACGCCAACTCGAACCCGAGGAAAGCAGGCCGGCGATCGCGAGGGCGGCACCGCCGACGCCGATGAGTCCCGCGATCAGAGGCAGCGTCACCGACGGGCGGTGGTCGACTGGTCGCAATCCGGGCTTCGGGCCCTGCACGCTCGCCCGGGCTTCCGCCGACGCCCGAGCCCCAGGAAACGCCGGCCGCCGTTTCGGCCGGTCTGCGTGAACGTCGTGATCGGCGCCGATCACGGTGACGCCACCGAGGCGGGCGCAGTCGACTCCACCTCGAGCTTGATGTACCGCCGCCAACCGAGGAACGCCCAGTACCACCCGAGGAGGGCATGGCGCGGCGAGCAGCGGAACCGTGCCGTCTCGCCGAACGCGAGGTCGACGTTGAACGGCCGACTGGTGGTCCAATCGATCCGCAATTGGAGTCGATGGCGTCCCGCGGTCACGGGATAGTCACCGGACTCACCGTCCGACAGGCGACCGACTGTGACGCCGTCGATCTGGACGACGTAGGAGCGGGCCCGATCCGCGAGGCCGCCGCGGCGGCGGCTCACCACGATCGAGGCCTCGCCCGGCAGCGCGGCCGGATCGTCCGAGGGCGCAGCCCGGCGCCGCTCGCGACGCGACGACTCGACGAAGACGACATAGCTCCAGGCCACACCGGAGAGGAGGAACGCCACCGAGGCGACGTACGCGCCGAGCGCCGCCATGACAGCCGCGACCGCGAGTTGGATCACCATGACGGCGACACGTGTCCGATGCCGGTTCATGCGCCGAACGCTAGAACCGCTCCGGATCGTGCGCCGTGGTCGAGGTGCGTCAGCCGAGCGAGCGGCTGGATCGACAAGCACGCACACGGGTGCGCAGATGTCGACCGAGTCGGCCCGCGTCGCGCCGACCAAGAGGGCCCGACCGCCGGGGCGCGCACCACGCCGCCCCGGCCGTGAGCCCTTCGCTACGAGGCCCGCGTGAAGGCGACCGGCAGCTCGGCGGGGGACCGGAACAGCACGCTCGGGATGTGCTTGATGTGTTCCGGGCAGGTGGTGAGCTTGATCTCGCTCAGGCTGGTGAGGAGCTTCTCGAAGGCGATCTTGCCCTCGAGGCGCGCGAGCGGCGCGCCGAGGCAGAAGTGCGTGCCGAGGCCGAAGGCCATGTGGCGCTTCACGTTCTTGCGCGAGGCGTCGAACTCCTCCGGGGCGTGGAAGCACCGCTCGTCGCGGTTCGCCGCACCGAGGAGCAGCAGCACGCGCGACTCGGCCGGGATCTCGACGTCGCCGATCTTCGTGTCGACGGTGGTGCGGCGCGGACGCCACTGCACCGGGCTCTCGACGCGGAGCGCCTCCTCGAGGAGCGTCGGGATGCGCTTGTAGTCGGCGCGGGTCTTCGCCATCTCCTCCGGCGACGACAGCAGGATCAGGAGCGCGCTCGAGATGAGGTGCGCCGTGGTGACGATGCCGCCGAGGAGGAGGTTCGCGCCCTCCGCCATCATCATCGTCTCGTTGTACTCGCCGTCGCGCTCGATCTGGAGCGTGACCATCTTCCCGAGCATGTCCTCGGTCGGGGTCTCCACGCGCGCACGGATCGCCTCGCGCACGTACTCGACCATCTGGCGGTCCTTGGCCTGCTGCTTCACGCGCTCCTCCGGCGGGAGGTACACGTTGCCGCTGGCCTCGAGATCGCACCAGCTCGCGATCTGGTCGTAGTCCTCGGGCGGCAGGCCCATGAGGTTCGCCGTGACCTTGATCGGGATCGGGAGCGCGAACTCCTGCATGAAGTCGCCGGTGCCGGAGTCGCTGAAGGCCGCGATCACGTCGTCGACGACCCGCTCGACCATCGGCGTCTGCTCGCGCAGGCGCACCGGCTTGAACGGCTCGAAGGCCAGGCGGCGCTTCGCCGTGTGGTCCGGCGGATCCGAGAGGAGCATCGACTGGTAGCCGTGGTCGTTGACGCGCGGGCCGGCCGTGCCGACGTCGCTGGAGAAGGTCTCGGTGTCGCGGAGCGCAGCGGACACGTCCTCGTGGCGGGAGACGATGTATTCGCCGGTCGCCTCGAGCTTCACGACCGGTCCCTCCTCCCGGAACTCCTTGAAGAGCGGGTAGGGGCACTCGGCGTGGTCGAGCGAGGGGTAGCGGGTTTCAGAGGCGACGCTCATGAAGGGTCCTCGGTGTCGGGGGTCATGTGTGGTGGTGGTTCCTAGATCTGGGCGGGCTCGCCGGAGGCGCCGCGAGGCGTGGCCGGGATCGCGCGGATGAGCGCAGCGATCTCCGTCAGCACCTCGTTGCCGGTGTCGACCGCCGCGAGGAAGTTCACGTAGCCGTGGGTGACGTCGGCGTCCTCGCGGACCGTCACCTCCACGCCGGCTGCCTTCAGGGCATCGGCATACGCGAGGCCCTCGCTGTAGAGCGGATCCGCGCCCGCCACGGTGAGGTACGCCGGCGGCAGGCCGCTCAGGTCCTCCGCCTTCAGCGGTGACGCGTACGGGTGGTCGCGGTCGGCGACGTCCGGGACGTAGTGGCCCCAGAACCACTCCATCTCGCCGCGGCCGAGCGGCGGCTGGGCCGCGAACTCGACGTACGACGGCGTCTCGAAGTCGTGGTCGGTGACCGGGTAGATCAGCACCTGCAGCGCGACCGCGGGGCCGTCGGCCTCCTTGGCGCGGAGCGCCGAGACGGTGGCGAGGTTCGCGCCGGCGCTGCTGCCGGACAGCACGATCGGGCGGCCGCCTGCAAGGTGCTCGTCGACCCAGCGCAGCACCGCGAAGGCGTCGTCGGTGGCCGCCGGGAACGGCTCCTCGGGCGCGTGGCGGTAGTCCGCGTTGACGACGAGCGCCCCGGACTCCGCGGCGATGGTGCGACAGATGGCGTCGTCGGCCTTCGGCGAACCGATCACCCAGCCGCCGCCGTGGAACCAGATCACGACCGTCGTGGGTTCGTCCGCGGTCGGGCGGTAGACCCGCGCGCCGACGTGGTGTCCGTGGCCGGTCGGGATCTCGATCTCCTCGACCGAGTCGACCGCCGGGCCGTCACCCGCGAGCGGGATGCCGGCCTCGCTGGCCTCGCGCGCCTCCGGTGCGGTCATCTCCGGGAAGCCCTTCGCCTCGGCGAAGAGCTCCACGAGGGCCTGCATCTTGGGGTTCAGGGTGCTCATGAGGCGCTCCCGGTCGAGGCGAGCTCGTCGCTGCCCTTGGTGAGGAGGAAGCCGGGGTAGCCCTCGGCGCGCACGGCGTCGGTGCGCTCGATGTACGCGGGCACGCCGCCGGCGTAGGGCATGAAGACCCGCGGTTTGCCGGGCACGTTCGCGCCGATGTACCAGGAGTCGCCCTGCATGAAGAGCGTCGCCGCGGCGACCTCGTTCACGTGCTCGACCCACTGCCGCTCGGACTCCGCATCGACGTCGATCCGGGTGACCCCGTCGGCGACGGCGTCGGCCATGAGCTGCGTGATCCACTCGGTGCTCTGCTCGATCGCCACGACGACGTTCGTGAGCACCGACGGGCTGCCGGGGCCGGCGATGAAGAGGAGGTTCGGGAAGCCCGCGGTCGACACGCCCAGGTACGAGACGGGGCCCGCGGCCCACTTCTCCTGGATGGTCTGGCCGCCGAGGCCGCGGATGTCGATCTTCAGGACCGCGCCGGTCATGGCGTCGAAGCCGGTCGCGAGGATGAGCGCGTCGAGCTCGTGCTCCTCGTCGCCGACGAGCACGCCCTTCGGCGTGATGCGCGTGATCGGCGTCGTGCGGACGTCGACGAGTTCGACGTCGTCGCGGTTGAACGCGTCGTAGTAGCCGATCTCGAGCACCACGCGACGGGCGCCGACCGGGTAGCCGCGCGGCGTGAGCAGCTCGGCGGTCTTCGGGTCCTTCACGACTTCCGGGATGCGGGCGCGCAAGAAGTCGGCGAGGGTCTCGTTGGCCTCCTCGCTCACCATCACGTCGGTGTAGGCGACGGTCACCGAGTGCCCGCCGACGGCCCAGCGCTCCTCGTACTCGCGCTGCATCTCCTCGGGCGTGACGTCGGTCGTCTTCTTGTCGCCCGGGTTGTTGTCGATGCCCGGCGCGTGCGTGCGGGCATGCGCGCGGTACTCGGGGTAACGGGCGCGCAGCTCGGCGCGCTCCTCGGGCGTGATCTTCCGGTTCGCGCCGCGTGCCGCGAACGGCGGCGTGCGCTGGAAGACCTTCGTGTGGGCGGCGGCGTCCATCACGGACGGCACCACCTGCACGCCGGATGACCCGGTGCCGATCACACCGACGCGCTTGCCGGTGAGGTCGACGGGCGTCTGCGGCCAGGAGCTGGTCTGCAGCAGCTCGCCCTCGAACGAGTCCAGGCCCTCGAAGTCGGCATCGCGCGGGACCGACAGGTTGCCGGTGCCGAGCACGAGGAAGCGCGCGGTGACGGACTCGCCGGTGTCGGTGGTGACGGTCCACAGGTCGGTGGTCTCGTCGAAGGTGGCGGCGGTGACCCGGGTCTCGAGCTGGATGTCGGGACGCAGGTCGAAGCGGTCGGCGACGTGGTTGAGGTACTCGAGCAGCTCGGGCTGCGAGGGGTAGAACTCGCTCCAGTCCCACTCCTGCTGGAGGGCGTCGTCGAACGAGTACGAGTAGTCGGTGCTCGGCGCATCCGAGCGGGCGCCCGGGTAGCGGTTCCAGTGCCAGGTGCCGCCGACCCCGTTCGCCGCCTCGAACACCCGCGTGCGGAAGCCGAAGCCGCGGAGGCGGTACAGCGCGTACAGGCCGGAGAAGCCTGCGCCCACGACTACGGCATCGAAATCGCCGGTCGGGGCCGGATCAGATGGGGTCGAGGTCATCGGTACACCGTGCGTCTGCTGAGGGGTTCAGTCCTCGGGGAGCGGCTACCGTCAAGCAAAAGCGTGACGGAGCGCACGCACCGAGTGGACGGCATTTAACAACCGTTTGGTCGGTTCGTCAACGGCGGACCGTACGACCCGGCGCGACCTTTCGTAGAACTGGACAGATGCCACAGAAAACCAACCGGTTGGTTGATAATGCTCTATCCTCCGACGCTATGGCAGTCCCCGCTGCGGCCGGCACCCGGCCCCAAGACCTCTCGCTCGACGCGCTCGTCCCGTGGATGGCCGAGCGGCTCGAGGCGTCGACCGTGGAGCTCACCGAGATCCGCCGCCACGCCGAGGGCTTCTCCTGGGGCACCTACACCTTCACGGTCGTCTGGACCGACGCCGCCGGAACCACCCACCGCGACGGCATGGCCCTGCGCCGCGAACCCGAGGCGGGCCTCCTCCCGCCCTACGACACCCGCGCGCAGTACGTGATCCACGAGGCGCTCCTCGAGCACTCGACGATCCCGATGCCTGCGCTGCGCTGGCTCGAGACCGGCCACGACGTGCTCGGGATGCCGTTCTACGTGATGGACCGCGTCACCGGCCACGTGCCCGTGCCGTGGGGCCCGAACGACCCGATCGCCTTCCCCACGGAGGAGGCGCGCGTCGACCTCGGCCACCAGTTCGTCGACCTGCTCGCCGAGCTCCACCATCTCGACCCCGCCGACCTCGGCATGACGGTGCCCAGCACCGATCCGGTCGAGGCGGCGCGGCACGAGATCGCGGTATGGCGCGACCGGTACGAGGCCAACCTGATCCGACCGATCCCGATCCTCGAGCAGGCCTTCGCGTGGCTCGACCGCGAGGAGCACATCGCGGTGTCCGGGAAGCTCGTCCCGACCCACGGCGACTACCGCATCGGCAACTTCATGATCGACGACGACCGTCGGATCAACGCGCTCTTCGACTGGGAACTCGCGCACGCGAGCGACCCGATCGAGGATCTCGCGTGGTCGGGGATGCGACTGTTCCGGGGGAAGTCGCCGCGCTGGTCGCATCTCCTGGAGTACGAGCCGATGATGGCGCGCTACACCGAACGCACCGGCACGCCGGTCACGCCGGAGGCGATCCGCTTCTGGACGATCCTCTGTTACGTGAAGGCCTCCGCGAACTACGTGCGCGGCTCGGGCACCTTCGAGGCGGGCGGCTCGTCCGACCTGCGCCTCGCGGCGATGGGCCACCAGCTCACCTTCGTGCTGCGCCTTCTGCAGACCGAACTCCGCGAGGCGGCCTGATGC
>JAVHXX010000582.1 GCA_031119595.1 Patulibacter sp.
TCGGTCACGACGCCGCTCCCACCAGACCGAACTGCTCGCGGTAGCGCTCCGGCACGAGCGACTGCGCCTCGGGATGGGTGACCATGTAGTGCTGCACGAACGGGCAGAACGGGAGGATCTCCGTGCCCTGCTCGCGGGCCTGCCCGAGCACGTGCTCGACGAGGCGGGTGGCGTAGCCCTTGCCGCCGTAACCCTCCTCGGTCTCGGTGTGGGTGAGGGCGAGCATGTCGCCCTTGCGGCCGTAGGCGATGAGCGCGGCGACCTGGCCGTCGACGAGCAGCTCGAAGCGGCGGCGTTCGGTGTCGTCGGTGATGACTTCGGCCATGGCGTTCCTCTCGGTGTGGGGCCGGAACAGCCCGGCACACGTCCCCCACGATAGAGCGCCCGCGCGCCCGCCTGTGCGCCTAAAAGGACCGCGGTCCGTTTACTGTGCCATAGTGATGCTTGCGGGCGCAACCATTTCGGTCCCGCGCCGTCCCACACCGCACCCTCACCCAGTTCGGAAGGCCAGTCCCATGGACGTCATCCTCGTCATCGGTCGCATCCTCTTCGCGGCGATCTTCATCTTCTCCGGCGTCGCGCACTTCGCGAAGGCCGACGACATGGCCGCCTACGCCACCCACAAGGGCGCGCCCGGCGGCAAGGCCGGCGTCGTGTTCTCCGGCGTGCTGTCGCTCGTCGGCGGGCTGCTCGTGCTGCTCGGCATCTACCCGGACCTCGGCGCGCTCATCCTGATCGTGTTCCTGATCCCGGTCTCGTACTTCATGCACGCGTTCTGGAAGGAGTCCGACCCGATGGCCGCCCAGGCCGAGAACGCCTCGTTCATGAAGAACGTCGCCCTCATCGGCGCCGCGCTCGTCTTCATCGCCCTGTGGCACCAGACCGACCACGTGAACGCCGGCATCGTGAGCTCACCGCTCTTCAAGTAGTCGCCGCGGCGGGCAGGCTGTCGAGGGGAGCGCACGGTTCGGCCGTTCGCGTCGACAGCCCGCCCGCGACGCCCGCCCGCCACGACCGAGGCGGTCCGTGTCGCCCGCCGCCTAGAGCGGCACGTGCCGGATGATCCGGCCGTCGGCGGCGAGCCACTGGAGCGTCTGGTGCTTGAACTGGTCCTTCTTGGCGGGCTCGTCGTAGACCACCCGTCCGTCCGGGATGCGGTTCGCCACCAGGTGGTTTCGGCCCGGCGTGAGCAGCTGGAAGCTGTTGTTGACCACGCGCTGGGTCATGACCACGCCGGTGCGGGTCGTGATGCGCACCGCGGCCACGCCGTCGGGCACGACGCCGGTGAGCGCGCCGTAGTTGAAAGCGCCCTCGACGATGCCCTTCGTGCGGAGCACGTGCAGCGACACGCACGTGCCGCCGCCGCTGATCCGGTCTTCGAGGCGTGCCGGCCGCTCGGGCTTCGCGTAGGGCCGCTTCGCGTGCTTCGGCCGCGGCGCGCGGAGCATCATCGGCGGTGGCCCGCCGGCCGGCCAGGCGTCGTAGACCGTGTCGAGGCAGAGCTGGTGCTCGGGCATCGGCGGCGGCGTGGTGCCCGCAGGGCCGAACCGCGACGGCGCCAGCGGCGATTGAGAGATCCCCGGCACCTTGAGGTCCGACGGAACCAACACGAGGACCCCGTGCCGCACCTGCTTGTGCCAACGCCCGTTCCAGCCGCCCATCTCGCCGGTCTCGACGTCGCGCAGGTACCGGATCGACCGCAGGTACACGCGACCGACGAACCGTTCCTCCGCGTCGTCGTGCTGTGCGACCCGGCGGAGGAACGCCGTCATGAGCGGATTCTGGTCCTGGACCGTCTGCGGGCGGCGGAGCACGGCCAGCGTCTCCGTGTCGCCGGCGGGCGCCGGCGCCAGCGTGTAGGCCTTATGGTGCCCGGCGCCGAGAGGGTTCCACTGTCCGCTCGCCGCGAGCGCCGTTCCGCTGCCGAGCACCACGACGGCCCCGAGCATCGCCCCACGGCCCAGCCACCGACGGCGCCGGGGTGCTCCGGGCCGCCGCGCGACCGCGCCGGTCATCGCATCCATCACCTCGGGCATGAGCGGCGCCCGGTCGCCCGCGGCGCCGTGCCGGTCCGGGGCCGCGGGGTTCTGCGGGGCGCCGGACGATCCGTGGTCGGGGCTCATGGCCGTGCTCCTTCGATCGAGGTGCGGAGTCTCGAGAGGCCGCGGCTCACGCGCTGGCGTACCGTGGCGGCAGGGACGCCGAGGTCGGCGGCGAGTTCGTCGTAGGTGCGGTCGCCGACGATGTAGGCGAGGACCGCGTCGCGTTGCATCGCCGGCAGCGTGGCCAGGGCGACGACCATCGGGTTCGTGGGGTCGCGTTCGTCGATGAGACGTTCGACGCGCTCGATGGAGGCGTCGGTCAGCTCGACCCGTTCGACACCGAGCTTCTGCCGCGCCCGCTGCTCGGCGCGGCCGCTGCGCAGCAGGTGCAGGTGGAGGTGGCGGGCGATGCCGAGCAGCCAGCCGATCGCCGGGTCGCCGTCGCCCGCGAACCGATCGGCCTTCACGAGTGCCGTGGCGAATGTCTCCGCGGTGAGGTCTGCGGTGAGGTCCGGGTCACGGGTGCGGCGGTGCAGGAACGCCGCCACGACGGGCTCGTGCCGCAGGTACAGCTCGGCGAAGGCGTCCGCGTCGGTGCCCGCGGCGCGCAGGAGCACGGCGTCGGTGGAGGTGTCCCAGCGAGGCATCTGGAAGGGAACATCCCTGAGCGCACGGATTTGTGACAGGCCCCGCCAGCAGCCGTTCATTCCGGGCGAACCCAACTGCTACCTTCGCGTCGATGGCCGACGACCGACTCGACGACGCGATCGACGCGGTGGTCCGCGCCGTCGACCGCATCGAGCGGGCGACCCGTGGCGCCGCCGAGCCGCCGCCGGCTCCTCCCGCGCCGCCGGC
>JAVHXX010000583.1 GCA_031119595.1 Patulibacter sp.
CAGAGGGTGAAGAGCAGCAGCGGCCGCTCCGGGCGGGCGCGCGTCGCGATGGTGGCCCCGACCACGGCCCCGGCTCCCATCGCGGTGAGGATCGCCCCCCAGACCGCCGCACCGCCGAGCCGGTTCGAGGCGACGACCGGCCCGAGCACGCCCCATGCGCCCCAGACGAACTGGATCGTGCCGCCGGCGAGGATCGCGCTCCACAGCCACCGGCGCGCGCGGAACTCCGCCCAGCCCTCGACGAGTTGGGCGAACATCGACGGTTCGGGCTCGTCGGTGTCCCGCGGGCGGCGCGCCACGCGGATCCCGGACAGCGCCACGGCGCTGCACGCGAACGTGAGCGCATCGGCGGCGAGACCCCAGGCCGGACTGGCGGCCGCCACGATCAGGCCGCCGATCACGGGGCCGATCATCTCCCCTGCCGAGATCGCCATCGCCCGCACGCCCGCAGCGGCGCGGTAGTACCGCTCCTCGACGACGCTCTGGGCGAGCCCCTGGGACACCGGGTTGAACACGCCGGTCCCGAACTCGGTCAGGGCGGCGAGCAGGGCGAGGTTCCACAGGCGCGCGTCGCCCGAGAAGACGAGCGCCGCGGTGAGCCCCTGGGTGCCGAGCCGCGCGAGGTCGCAGGCGATCATCACGCGACGGCGGTCGAAGCGGTCGCCGAGGACCCCACCGACGGCGAGCCCCACGAGGAACGCGACCGAGCCGCAACCGAGCACGAGACCGACCGCGCTCGCCGTGTGGCGGATGTCGAGGACCGCGAACGCGAGCGCGACGATCGTCATGCGGTTGCCGAGGTCCGACATCGCGAGGGCGAAGAGGTACCGGCGGAAATCCCGCTGGCGCCACAACGCCCGGACGTCGCCGTCGCGCTCCATGCGCGGAGGGTAACCCGCCGCCCGCACGGATTCCGGGCGTTTCGACCCCGAGGCGGCCCTAGCATGCGGCGCGTGCCTCTTCTCAACACGCCCCTGAACGCCCTGACCGGTGGTCCGCTGCCGGGTGACGCCCTCGACGGCAAGGCCGTGCTCGTCGTGAACGTCGCCTCGAAGTGCGGCCTCACGCCGCAGTACACCGGCCTCGAGAACCTCCAGAAGCGCTTCGGCGACCAGGGCTTCACGGTGCTCGGCGCGCCGTGCAACCAGTTCGGCGAGCAGGAGCCCGGCTCGGCGGAGGAGATCGAGACCTTCTGCTCGACCACCTACGGCACCACCTTCCCGATGACGGAGAAGCTCGAGGTGAACGGCCCGGGCCGCCACCCCCTGTATTCCAAGCTCGCGCAGACCCCCGACGCCGACGGTTCCGCCGGGGACATCCAGTGGAACTTCGAGAAGTTCCTCGTCGGCGCCGACGGCACCATCCTCCACCGGTTCCGTCCCCAGACCGAGCCGGAGTCCGACGAGGTCGTGGCCGCGATCGAAGCCGCGATCGCCGGGTAATCCCGTGTCCGTGCGCGACTGAGCACTCCTCAGGCGCGGAGGTTGGTCACACAATTCCGGTGGTAGTGGCACTTACCACCGGAATTCCGGCCTTTGACAGGCTCTGACCGGCTGAATATCTGAGAAAACGGTGAACGACCGGGGGTCGTCGAGGATCGCGAACGGTAACGTTCATGGCCCGCAGTGACGGGCGTTTCGGGAGCACCACGGTGCCTCCGAGCGCCGGCCAGCCGCGGCACCGATTCGCAGAAAGTCACCGTCGCACATGCACACGCTGTCAGTCCTCACGACACAACCGGCTTGGATGTACACCGCGTTCGCGGATGTTCCATCTGACACCGACAGTGAACAGTGGCTGCACTACGCTCCGGGCGTGCGCGGTCTCGAGAACGCCGTCCTCGAGCACCTCGTGCAGAGCCGGTACGCCGCCGCCGTCGCCGGTGACCAGGCGTGGGGCATCCGCACCGCCGCCGAGGTCCAGCGCGTCGCCGGTCTCGACCACCGCGCCTCCGTCGCCCAGACCGAGGCCGCGCTGCGTGCCCTCGAGGGTCGCGGCCTCGTCGTCGTCGACACGCGCGGCGAGCGCTCGGGCTGGCGCGCGAGCGCCGAGGGCGCCGCGGCGTTCGACCACGCGGTCGACGCACGCACGCCGCTCGCGGCCTAGCGCTCCTCCACCGGATCACGCTGCGGCGGTCCGCCGCGGCAGCCCTGCGTGCAGCCGCTCTCCGCGCGGTGCGCGCCCGGCGCTAGCCGGTCACGCCGGCCGCGCGCGTCGGCAGTGCGCCGCGGATCACGAGCGGGAAGGTCATCGCCTTCGTGCGGGCATTCGCGCTCGTCGCCGTGACCGTGGGCTTCTTGCTCCCGGACGGCCCGACCACACGCGCGCCGAGCACGATCCGGTGGTACTTGCCCGCCTTCAGGCTCGCGGCGCTCATGCAGAACTTGCCGCCGGACTGGCTGATGCCGCTGGGCAGGTGCATGAGGACGACGCTCTCCGGCAGCCGGAAGCAGACGCGGTTCCCCGTCGCCGTGCCCTCGCCGACGTTCGTCAGCTTCACCGCGATGCGGATCGTCTTGCCGGGGCGTGAGTAGGGCTCGAGCGACTTCACGCCGGCCACGATGAACGGGCCACCGCTGGCTTTCAGGCTCGCGGTCGCGATCTGGCTGCCCGCCGGCTTGCTCGGCAGACCGGTCGCGGTGACGGTCGCGTGGTTCGCGATCTCCTTGCCCGGATCGGTGACCACCGCCGTGATCTTCACGGTGAGCGCGCTCCCCGGCTGGAGGGTCGACGCCAGGCAGGTCACGGTCGAGGCCGCGCGGGTGCACGTACCGCCGGTGACCTTCGTGCCCTTGTAGGTGAGGCCCGCCGGGAGCTGGTCGACGACGCGGACGTTCTGCGCTGCGGCGTTGCCACGGTTCGCCGCGATGATCGTGTAGACGACGGTGTCG
>JAVHXX010000584.1 GCA_031119595.1 Patulibacter sp.
TGGTCGGACTCCTGCCGCTCCACTTCGTCTTCATGATCGGCCCGGCGATCGCGCTGCTCGTGAACTTCCCGCAGCTCAAGCAGCAGACCGCGCAGATCGTCGCGCACGCGCCGAGCATCGTCGGCGTGGTCTCGATGGTGTTCGCGGCCGGGGTCCTCATCGGCGTGCTCGACGGCACCGGGATGGTGTCCGCGATGGCCGACTGGCTCGTCGCGGTCATCCCCGACTCGATGGGGCCGTACCTGGCGGGCATCACGGGTCTGCTGAGCATGCCGCTGACGTTCTTCATGAGCAACGACGCGTTCTACTTCGGCATCCTGCCCGTGCTCTCCGAGAGCGCGGCGTCGTTCGGCATCACGCCCGCGGAGATGGCGCGGGCATCGGTGGTCGGGCAGCCGGTGCACATGCAGAGTCCGCTCGTCCCGGCGATCCTGCTGCTCGTGTCCCTGGCGAACGTGAACCTCGGTGACCACCACAAGAAGGTGCTCTGGCGGGCGGCGGTGGTCGCCGTGGCGATGCTCGCGGTGGCGATCGTGGTGCGGGTCATCCCGTTCGGCTGAGCGCCGGTCGTGCCTGCACGGCCGCGTGGGTCGTCACAGGAACAGGTTGCCGCCGCTGGCGATCTGGAGCGCGACGACCGCCCCGGCGAAGACCCCCAGGACGCCGAGCAGGGTCGCGAGGGCCACTGGCCATCCGGTGCGCCGACGAGCACGGCGTGCCACCGCTCCGACGATCCCCCCGACGAGGACCACGATCGTGAGGGCGAGGTGCCAGCCCGCCACGATCGCCCCGCGGTCGGGAGCGGTGGCGCACGCCGGGTCGGGCAGCGTGCACCCGGTGAACGCCAGCTGGCCGATCAGGACGCCGAACCAGGCCACGGGACTCACCAGGACCGCCGCGCCGAGCAGGAGCACGGTGGCGACGTGGTCGCCGATCCCGGGCTCCCGAGCGGTCCGGACCCGCTCGGCGCGCGCGGGGTGCAGCTCCAGGTCGTCCCCGGGATCGTCCCACCAGTCCTCGCGTGCCCCCACGCGTCCACCGTAGGCGACGGCGGTGGACGACCGCGGATGTCGGACTGGAGGCGCGGGGCGGGCCCGCACCGCGCCTCCAGTCAGAAACGGGTCGAGCCGCGCATCCCGCGGGGCCGGCCGTCCGGGTCGACGGCGATGCGCGCGGCGGGGCGCGCCCACAGGCGCTGCAGCGCCGAGACCGGCTCCGGCTCGTGCTGCCGGATGCGGCCGGCAGGGCGGGGGCCGAACCGGCCGTCCTCGTCCCAGTGGTCGACCGCGCGGGCGTGCGAGCGCCAGAGTGCGAGGAGTTCCGCACCGGACCCGGCGAACCGTTCGTCGTCGGGGGTCGTCGCGAGGTGTTCCGCCCAGAGCTCGTGGCGGAGGTCCCGTGCGAGCGAGCGTCCGTCCTCGCTCGTGTCCACCACGGCGCACGTGAGCTCGCTGTCGGAGGTCCACGAGCGCCGGTTGAAGTTGTCCGACCCGATCGTGAACCACTCGTCGTCGACGATGCAGACCTTCGCGTGGATGTAGATCGGGCGGCCCGACTCGTGCTCCAGGTCGAAGACGCCGACCCGGTCCGGGGCCGTCCGGCGCAGCGTGCGCAGCGCGTCGATCTGCCCGAGCCGGCTCGGTGGGCCGCTGAGGGCACCGTCGGAGTTCGGGTACCGCGGCACCAGGACGATCACGTGCAGGTCGGGGTTGCGCTCGAGGGCCTCGGCGATGCCGGTCGCGACCTCACGGGACCACAGGTACTGGTCCTCGATGTAGAGCAGCGACCGGGCCCGGGTGAACGCCTTCGCGTACGCACGTGCGATGCTCCGCTCGCCGAGCGGGGCGAACGGGAACGGCGGGTGCTTCACCCCGTAGGTCCGGAGGAGCTGCACGGCGTGGCTCCCCGCAGCAGGGGGTGGCGGCGTGCGCTCCGGCAACGGCTCGGGGCGACGGGGCATGTGCACGAGACGCTGCAGGAGCATCCGGTACGGCAGACTGCGGTCCAGCGGGAGCGGGTCGTCCCACCGCTCCGCGAACACCGCGAGCACGTCGGCGACCACCGGGCCGCGGAGCTCCATCGACGCGTCGTGCCAGGCGGGGCGCTCGCCGTAGCGGGCGTCGATCGACACGGGCTGCGGATCGCCCTCGTGGGCGGTGTCGTCGCGACGGCTGTGGCACAGGTCGATGCCGCCGACGAACGCGACGTCGCGGGACGGGTCGGCACGGTGCTGGATGACGAAGAACTTCTGGTGGTGCGAACCGAACACCCGCACCCGCTGGTCGAGCAGGACCTCGCCGCCGGCGTCGTTGATCTTCCGGCCGAGCAACTCGTTCGAGCGTGCGCTGATCGAGGCGGAGATCCGCTCGCCGTGGGAGCGCCAGATCAGCCCGCGGACCTCGACGCCCCGGCGCGCGGAGTCGGCGAGCAGGTCGCCGATCGTCGGGCCGTCGGGCAGCAGACGCTCGTCGGCGTCGCCGCGCCAGTCCGTGAAGAACACGCGGTCGCCGGGCTCGAGCGCGGACAGCTCGGCTTCGATGCGCGCGAAGTAGGGGGCGCCGTGCACCAGCGGGCGGACGTGGTTGCCTTCGGACCACGGGGCGGCGTCGCGGCCGGTGTCGCCCTCGGCGTCGGGGGCTGCGCTTCCGGTGTCTGCGCTCGTGGCGTCGTCGCTCGCGCGCCCGGCGTGGATGCTTGTGGCGAGGTTGCCGCGTTCCTCCCTCGAGAGGAACCAGTCGCGCGGGTCGGTGGGCACAGTCGAACAGTACGTGACGGTGTGGCAGGGTGTGCGCAGGGCAAGGGGAGGGGACGCCGTGCGGAGGACGATCGGTGCCGGGGCGGGACTGCTGGTGCTGCTCGTCGCGAGCCTGACCGGCTGCGCGCTGCA
>JAVHXX010000585.1 GCA_031119595.1 Patulibacter sp.
CGTCGGCGTCGAGCACGCCGGCCTTGCACGACGGCTGGTTGGCGACGATCCCGACCGCACGCCCCTCGATCCGCCCGAAGCTGCACGTGACGTTCGGCGCCCAGCCGGGCGAGATCTCGAGCAGGCGACCACCGTCCACGAGGCCGGCCGCCACGTGGCGGACGTCGTAGCCCTTCCGCGGATCGGCGGGCACGTACGCATCCACCGGCCCGCCCGGAGGCGCCTCGACGGGACGCGGGTGGCGGGGCACGGCGTCGACGTCGGCGAGCACCTCGAGGAGGGTGCGCGTCGTCGTGATCGCGTCCAGCTCCGTCTCGGAGAGGAGGTGGGCGACGCCGTTCGCGGCGTGGACCGCAGGACCGCCGAGCTCGGAGGCCGTGAGCACCTCGCCGAGGACCTCCCGCACGACGCCCGGTCCGGTGAGGAACATCGAGGCGCGGGGCGTCAGCACCACGAAGTCGCTGAGCGCGGGGCCGTAGGCGCCGCCGCCTGCCGCGGCCCCGCACACGACGCTGATCTGCGGGATGACCCCGGACAGCCGCACCTGGGCGGCGAAGATGCGCGCGTACCCGTCGAGGGCATCGAGGCCCTCCTGCAAGCGGGCGCCGGCCGATTCGACGAACGCCACGACCGGGATCCGGGCCCGCTCGGCGACGTCGAGGACCCGCAGGACCGTGTCGGCGTGCGCGCGACCCAGCGAGCCTCCGAAGACGGTGCCGTCCTGCGAGTACGCCGCGACCGGTCGTCCGTCGACGGTGCCCGTCGCCGCGAGCACGCCGTCGCCGGGGACGGCTCGTGGTCCGAGCCGGCGGGACACGACGTCCGTCCGGATGAACTGCGTCGTGCCGCGGTCGAACAGTGCGTCGAGCCGCTCCGCCGCCGTGAGGTCGTCACTCGCGCGTGATGCGACCGCGACGGCCACTAGGTCCGCTCCAGGCACAGCACGGCGTTGTGGCCACCGAACCCGAACGAGTTGCTCAGTGCGACGAGCCGTCCCGAACCGAGCGACCTCGGGGCGTCCGGGATGTAGTCGAGGTCGAGGTCGGGGTCGCGTACCGACCAGCCCACCGTGGGGCCGGCGCGACGGGCGTCGAGCGCGAGGACCGCGGCGACGGCCTCGACCGCTCCGGCTGCCCCGAGCAGGTGACCGATCACGGACTTCGCCGAGGAGATCGGGACCGTCGCGGCGTGCTCGCCGAGGGCGCGCTTGACGGCCTGGGTCTCGGCCGCGTCGTTGAGCGGCGTCGAGGTTCCGTGCGCGCTGAGGTACGAGACGTCCGCGGGGCTGCGTCCGGCGTCCGCGAGGGCGAGTCGCATCGCTTCGGCGGCGACGGCACCGTCCTCCCGCGGCGCGGTCAGGTGGTGGGCGTCGTTCGTCGCCGCGTATCCGCTGAGCACGGCAAGGGGTTCGGCGCCGCGGCGTTCGGCGTGCTCCTGCGTCTCGAGGACCAGGAAGCCTGCGCCCTCGCCCATGACGAATCCGTCGCGCCGGGCGTCGAACGGCCGCGACACCCCGACGGTCGACGTCGCGTCGAGGACTCCGAAGCCGGCCTGGGCCAGCGGGGTCAGCGCCGATTCCGCTCCGCCCGCAAGAACGATGTCGGCCGCGCCGGCACGCAGGAGCTGCAGCGCGGTGCCGATCGCGTGGGCACCGGCGACGCAGGCGCTCACGACGCCGAAGACGGGGCCCCGGATCCCGTGGCGCATCGCGACGGCGGCCGGTGCCGCGTTGCTCATCATCATCGGGATCGCGAGTGGCGAGACGCGCTCGGGTCCCTTCTCGGCGAAGACGGCCTGGGACGCCTCGATGGTGCCGAGGCCGCCGATGCCGGTCCCGACGATGCACCCGGCGCGGGCGCCGTCGAAGGCGTCGCCGCCGGCGTGCGCCATGGCTTCGCCCGCGGCGGCGACGGCGAGCTGCGTGAAGCGGTCGGTGCGGCGCGTCTCCTTGAAGGTGAGGATGTCGGCCGGGTCGAACTCGATGCAGCGGGCGAGGCCGTCGACGATGCCCGTGCGGGCCTGCAACCAGCCGTCGTGGAGGGCGCGCGCGGTGGTTCCGAGCGGGGTGACGGCGCCGACGCCCGTCACGACGACTGGCTGGCGCGTCATGCCTGGCGGCTCTTGATCAGGGCGATCAGGTCGCCGACGTTGCGGAGCTCCTTGAGGTCCTTGCTCTCGAGTTTCACGCCGAGCTCCTCGTCGAGGATCTGCGCGAACTCGGCGATGTCGAGCGAGTCGATGCCGAGGTCCATCAGCGGCGCTGCGGTGTCGATCGGGGCGACGGCCCCGAGGTTCTCGAGGGTCGTGGTGACGAACTGGTCGATGGTGGTGGTCATGGGTGCTTTCTGGTTGGTCAGGCGGTCATGCCGCCGTCGATGAACACGGTCGTTCCGGTCACGTAGCTCGCGGCATCGCTCGTCAGGAACCGGGCGACCGCGGCGACTTCGCCGGGGGTCCCCGGGCGGCCGGCGGGGATGCGGTCGAGCGCTCCGGCCGGGACGTCCGCGGTCATGTCGGTGGTGATGAGGCCGGGAGCGAGGGCGTTGACCGTGACGCCGCGCGCTGCCACCTCGGCCGCGATCGTCTTCGTCATCGCGATGAGGCCCGCCTTCGATGCGGCGTAGTTGACCTGGCCGCGGTTCGCGAACGGTCCGACCACGGAGCCGACCGAGACGATCCGGCCGTACCGCGTCCGCAGCATGGGGCGGAGGGCGGCCTGCGTCAGACGGAACGCCGCCGTGAGGTTCGTCGACAGGACGTCGTCCCAGTCCGCGGCGCCCATCGACAGTGCGAGGTCGTCGCGGGCGATGCCGGCGTTGTTGACGAGGCCGAGCACCGAACCCAGTTCCCCGGCAGCCCGCAGGACGCCCCGCGGGTCGTCGTTC
>JAVHXX010000586.1 GCA_031119595.1 Patulibacter sp.
GAGCGCGAGCACGGCGAAGCCGAGCCCGGCGACCTTCGTGAGGACGGACCGACGCAAGGGCGTGCGGGCTAGGACGCCCGGCGGACGGTCGTGAGGTCCGACAGGGGCGCGAGCTCGACGCGGTTGCGGCCGGATTCCTTGGCGTCGTACAACGCGGCGTCCGCGGCCTTCGTGAGCTCGAGGCGGGTGGTGCCGTGGTCCGGAGCCCACGCCACGCCGACGGAGATGGTGACGTCGATCTCGTGCGGGAGCCGCATGATCGACTGGCGGATCCGCTCGGCGGCCGCGCGGACCTCGGCGCCGCTGGCGCCCGGCATCACCACGCTGAACTCCTCGCCGCCGTACCGCGCGGCGAGGTCGCCGGCGCGCAGGTCGGACTCGAGGGCGCGGGCGACGAGCTTGAGGATGTCGTCACCGGTCTGGTGGCCGTACGTGTCGTTGAGGCGCTTGAAGTGGTCGATGTCGATCATCATCAGGCTCACGGTGCCGTGGCCCTTGGCGGCCTGGGCGGTCGCGCGATCGAGGGTGTTGTCGAGGTGGCGGCGGTTCGCGAGGCCGGTCAGCGGATCGGTGATCGCGAGCGCGCGGACCTCCGCGAGCAGGTAGGCGTTCTCGAGGGCGAGGGAGCCGTGCGAGGCGAAGCGCTCCATCATCGTGAGCACGCGGCGCTCGATGCGGGTACCGCGGCCGACGGGCTGCTCGGCGACGAGCGCCCCGACGACCACGCCGTGGTCCCCGCGCAGCGGGATGATCGCGACGTTCGCGCCGACCGCGAACCGGCCGAGCACGGAGTCCTTGGTCTTGTTCGTCCGACGTACGAGCAACGTCTGGTCCTCGGACATCGCCCGGGCCACGACCGGCGCGTCGAGCTCCGGGGTGTAGAGGATCGGGCCGATCTCGTCGGACGCGTCGGCGTCGTCGCCCAGGCCGCGGGCGGCGAGGGAGCGCAGCAGGCCCTCCTCGTCGCGGCGCACCACCGTCGACGGCTCGCAGCCGTAGATCTCGGCGACGCCGGCGAGCAGCACCTCGGCGACCTCCTCGGGCTTGCTGACCTCCTCCAGGCGCAGCGCGAACTGGGCGAGTTCCTCGAGGTCGTAGCGGCGGCGGCGCAGTTCGCGCTCGTTGATCGCCGCGAAGCTGGTGGTCACGAGCGTGACGAGGAAGTAGACCGCGACCTCGATGCCGACGGCGCGGAAGGTCGCGTCGCCGAAGGTGATCGTCTGGCCGCCGAGCACATTGGCGACGCCCGATTCCTGGATGTAGCAGGCGCCGATCAGCAGCCAGGCGTTGAAGGCGGCGAGCTTGAGGCCGGTGCGGAAGGAGGCGAGCAGGCAGACCGTGATCAGCTGCAGCAGCACGAGGTACCGCAGCGGCGTGTCGAGCCCGGCGGACCCGTACGACGACCACGCCAGGAAGATCGAGTCCGACATCGCGATCACTCCGAAGAGGAAGCGCGCGGTGTGGTTCGTGCGGCGCCAGACGGCCTCGACGAGCAGGGTGCCCGCCAGGTAGGCGAGGACCACGATGACGGTGGTGTGCAGCGACACGTCGCCTCGCGTCGACGGCACGACCAACCATCCGATGATGATCAACGCGGCAGCCGTGCCACGGAACGCGGAGATCATCCGCATGCGCTCGCCGAGGGGGACGAGGTCGACGGCCGACAGACCGGACTTCTTCATTGGCTCTGGATCGGTCCGGGCCCTCGCAGAGTTGAGGCCGCCGGTCTCATTTCGGAATGAATGCCCGCTGGCTGCGTCGGTACCACCAGTTTTCTCGACGAACGGTCGACCAGAACCCGGAAGGTCGGTTCCAGACCCTCTTCAACCTCAAGCGACGTGCCGGGATCGCCGATCCAACCGGACGCAGGTGCCCGTGGTCCTCCCCTCCACGCGCACGATTCGTCAAACGTGCTGCAGCCCCCCGCAACGTCTCCCCTCTCGCCTGTGCGCAGCGTCGTCGCGCTGTGCCTGGTGCTGCTCGCCGCCTGCTTCGCGGCGCCGTCGGCCCATGCCGCCGTCGCGTTCCGGTCGGCGTCGTGCGACAACTTCAGCGAGGCGTTCTGGCCGCCGTACTCGATGACCCTCACCAAGCCGACGGGCACGACGACCGGCGACCTGATGATCGCCTCGATCGCGACCTCCGGCTGGTACTCCGCCAACAGCGGCCCGAGCGGCTGGACCGAGCTGTCGTCGAACGGCTCGTCGAGCACGACCTACTACAAGGTCGCCACGGCCTCGGAGCCGGCGAGCTACACGTTCACCGGCCCGTCCGGCGGCGGCAACCTCGCCGGCGGCATCCTGACCTTCTCCGGGGTCGACCCGAACAACCCCATCCAGGAGACCCAGCAGACGACGAGCGGCACCGCCGCGACCGTCACCTTCCCGAACGCGACCTCCGTGCTCGCCGGGAGCATGCGGTACGACGCGATCATGAGCGGCGCCGGCGTCACCGCGACGTTCTCGTCGGGTCAGACCGAGGCCTGCGACCAGAAGTCCGGGAGCGTGTCGTCGGCCGCGGCGTACGAGGCGCTCCCGACGGCCGGACTCACGACGACCCGCACGGTGACCCGCAGCGGCACCGGCAGCCTGACGGCGCAGACGGTGATCATCAACCCGATCGGCCCGTGCGGCGGCGGCGCCCTGAACATCACCCCGCCGTCGACCGTCACCTTCCCCGGCACCGTCCTCAACGGCCTCGACCAGACGCAGCCGAGCGTGGCGACCATCGCCGTCGACGACCTCCGCGGGAGCGGCGCCGGCTGGAACGTGTCGGCGACGTCGACGACCTTCAAGAGCGGCACGTACACGCTGCCGACCACCGCGACGACCATCACCGGTGCGAGCGCGACGCCGACGGGCACGAAC
>JAVHXX010000587.1 GCA_031119595.1 Patulibacter sp.
CGCCACGGCAAGGGTGGACGTCGGCGCGAGGTGGGGATGGACGACTGGGGCTGGTCGGTGCTCGAGGCGTGGATGCGTCACCGCCAGACGCTGCCGCCCGGCAAGGTCTTCTGCGTCCTCTACGGCGCCACCGCCGGAGGACAACTCGACCAGAGCGACGTACGGCGCGGCCTCTACGCCGCGGCGAAGCGCGGCGGGATGCGCGTCCGCGTGCACTGCCACGGCTTCCGCCACACGTTCGCCGTCGACGCGTGGCGGGAGAAGATCGACATCGTCACGATCAGCCGCAGCTCGGCCACTCCCGCCTCGACGTCACGCAGATCTACCTCGTGTCCCTCGGCGCCGACGACCTGATCGTCCCGGTCACGCAGCGCAAGGCGCCGATGGTGCCGCTCGACATGGGCACGGCGTCGATGCCACTCCCGTTCGACGGCGGGCTGCCGCTCGCTGCCTGATCGGGCGTGCCGCGTGCTGCCCGCTACGTGTTGTCGCTCCGTAGACTCGCTTCATGACTTTCTTGGGTTCGGTGCTCCCGGGCGCTCGAGCGGCGCGCGCGCCCTTGGTGGTCGGGGGCCTGCTCCTGTTGGCGGCGTGGATCCCCTTTGGCGACGCGGGATGGTTTGCACACCCGACGTCGGGGCCGGTGCACCGGCTCTCCGAGGGATACGTCGACTTGTCAGCGCCGCTGCAAGCCGCCGTTGTGGGAGTGGTCGCGTACATCCTTGGGACCGTCGTAGTTGCTGCTGAACTGAAGGCTGCCGGATGGTGGCTTCGCACCGCTTGGGTGGTCGAGCTGCGCCCGTGGATTGAGCCACGGTGGACGGCGCTAGCCGTGACCAACACCGACTTGATTGCTCGCCATGACCTCTTGATCGAGAAGGACGATCGGAAACGCACGCTGGGCACCATCTTCGGACCGAAGGACAAGGCGCACCGCGCGCGTACAGCGGTGTGTCAAGACGAGTGGCGTCTCATCAGGGTTGGTCTCGTGGCCAAGTCGCCCAAGATGTTCGCTGAACTCGAGCGGCTGGAATCCGAGGGAGATCTGCGATTCGCGATAGGTCCGCCCCTCGGCCTGGTTGGCGTTGGAGCTGCGGCCGTCACAGGTGACCCCAGGATGGCCTTCCTCGTCCTCTTCCTGAGCGCGTGCGTCGCGGGGGCGTGCCTGGCGGCCGGCCTCCGAACGGCGACTGAAGCCGAGGAGCTAATGGTCGACCTGATCCGCGCGGAGGTCGTCGAGTTGCCACTGCTCCGGGATGCTGCCGCGACTCCCTGACCACTTGAAGAAGCAGCCGGCCCGTGCTGTTGTGCGGGTGTGACAGAGCGCGACGGCGAGGGCAGTGACGACGCGGCGCACCTGCGGGACGAGAATGAGCGGCTACGAGCGGAGCTCCGATCGCTGAGGCAGTCGCTCCAGATCACAGCGCCAACCCCGAAGCCACCTCCGGTAGCACCCGAACCGGAGCGAGGCTTCATTCTGGTGCCGCTCGACACCGGAAAGTCACCAGAGTTCGTGCGCGCGCTCAGCAGGATCGCCGTCGAGGGCGCTGCAAAGGCGATGCCCGACCGAACGTGGGCCACCATCACCGATGCCGCGGACGTTCCAGCCGGCAGCATCGTGCTTCACCTCGGTCACGTGACCGAGAAGATGTGGGGCGACATTCGAAACGGTGATGTCCCCGTCTATGAAATCGAGGCGGGCGAGATGAGGCGGCTCTTCAACTACGACGGCGGGGGTGAAGCCTTCGAGGCGTTCTTCCTCATGGAGAGGGCGATCACGTTCTACGAGACCGAGGCGGAGAACTCGGAGACCCCGGGCGTTTTGCGCGAAGCGTGGCGCCTAGCGGGTGAACTCACCAGGGCGTCGCTTTCCGTCGCGAGGATCCACTGGGAGAGTGGCGACGACGAGGGCGAGGACAGCTGGCGGGCCACATACGCGGGATGGCAAGCGTCGGAGCGGGATCTCATGGCTTGGCTAGAGCGCGGCGCAGCGGGCCAGAACGCGAGCTGAAGCGCTGTTCCGCCGGCCAGATATCAGGGAGTGGCGGGTCCGTCGCGCGTGCCGTCGCCGATCAGCCACTCATCGATCTCGTACCGCAGGAAGAAGACCTTCTGACCGCGCTTGCGGCTCGGGATCGTTCCCTCACGGGCCCACCGGAGAATGGTGTCGACCGAGGTGTCGGGAAGCAGCTCTTCGGCGAGCTGCCGTGCACTCATCACGTCGCCCCTGGTAAGTCGCCGCTCGGTCATTCTTCCGCTGTGTCCTTCCCTGTTCGAGACTTGCCCCTCATCGACTGCGAGCAAGCAGCCGCCCTCCTCGGCGGCATCCCCGTCAAAACGGTCCGCCAGCTCGCCCGTGAGCACCGCATCCCGTCGATCAAGATCGGCCGGCGCGTGATGTTCAGCGAAGCACGGCTCGCGGCTGCGGTGGGCACGGCCTTTGACGAGGGCGAGCGTCTGTGACGAGGCCGCGGTGCTCTAGTCCCGCCCTGTGTCGCCGAGGGATCACGCGTGGCTTGACGCCCGCGCTCCGGCATGCCTGCATGCCCGGGACCGACGTCGGCCTTAGTGGGATCGCGACGAGTGGGAGTGGGACGCGACGGTGGCGCCCATACCACCTCTCGTGCCAGGGTCAATGAGCTCAGACTCTTCTCGAGAGAAGGCGGCAAGCGTCTCGGGGTGTTCAAGGTCGACCTGCCCGTACCAAACGGCCAGTGTCAAGTGGTTGAGCCAGGCTGTGCGCGCGAGCCGGCGAGCATCGTCGGCATCGTTGAAGGACGCGATGTACTTGCTCTCGAGCCACTTAGGTGTCGATGGAAGTCCGGCGCGCATGATCTCGGCGCGCACTGTCTCGGCGTCGAAGGG
>JAVHXX010000588.1 GCA_031119595.1 Patulibacter sp.
GGTCTGGTCCTCGTCGATCTGGGTGCGGACCTTCGGCCGGAACAGCACCTCGGCGCTCTGCACCTCGATGTCGTCGGCCTCGAGCGCGGCGCGCACCTCGGTGAGCGACTGCGGCTCGCAGATGATCTCGATCAGCTCTTCCTCGACGACGACGTCCTCGGCGCCGGCCTCGATCGCGCCGAGGAGGTCGTCCTCGGAGTACTTGGTCGCGTCGACGCGGGCCACGCCCTTCTTGTCGAAGAGGTAGGCGACCGACCCGGGCTCGCCGAGGCTGCTGCCGGCCTTGCTGAAGGCGTGGCGGATGTTCGCGCCGGTGCGGTTGCGGTTGTCGCTCAGGGCCTCGACGAGCAGCGCGACGCCGCCCGGACCGTAGCCCTCGTAGAGGACCGCCTGGATCGCGTCGAGATCGGCACCCTCGCCGGTGCCGCGGGCGATCGCACGCTCGATGTTGTCCTTCGGCATCGAGGCGTCCTTGGCCTTCTGCACCGCGAGGCCGAGGGCGGCGTTGGCGGCGATGTCGCCGCCGCCCTCACGCGCGGCGACCGCGATGGCGCGCGCGAGCTTCGTGAACGCCTGACCACGGCGGGAGTCGACGATCGCCTTCTTGTGCTTGATCGAAGCCCATTTGGAGTGCCCTGACATGCAGGACAGTCTACGTCGAACACGGGGCCCGGGGTTCGACACCCGGGGCCGGCGGGTTCCCCGTCAGCCGAAGAAGCCGTTGTTGGACTTCGTCTGGTCGTAGACCTTGTCGAGGTCGCCGCTGACCTTGCTCGTCGCGATCGCCGCGAAGGCGCAGCCGGGCGTGAGCCCCGCCAGGGCGCGGCTCTTCACCTTCACCGTGAAGGTGTTGTCGTCGTCGAGGGAGGCATCGCCGACGTACTGTTTCCCGATGCCCTTGCCGTTGCGCATCCGCTGCGCCACGGCCTCGTCGGGGTGGCTGAACACGCCGCCGATCATCGTCGTCGCCTGCTGGCACTTGCCGCCGACGAGGTCGGACAGGAACACGACGAACACCTGGTTCGCGGTCGTGTCGATCGTCCCGTCGACGGTGAGCGTGGCCGAGAGCGCGCCGCTCTTGCGGTTGTAGGCGACGCGGACGTTCGTGATGTCGGTCCCGGCGGTCCTACCGTCGCCGGTCTGGTCGGTGAAGTGCGAGACGAACACCTTCGCCGACGCGGACGACGGCAGCGCCAGCGCGGCACCGATGGTCAGCAGGAGCGCGATGGGACGCGCAGCGCGGCGGACGAGGGACGAGACGGGATCCATGCCCAGGATCTTCGACCGGTCCGCTGCGATCCGTAGCCCTCGTTCCGGATTCGGGTGGAGGCGTTCAGGCGACGAGCGCGCGGTGCTCGCGGTACCAGGCGATGGTGCGCGCGATGCCCGTCTCGAGGTCGACCTGTGGGGTCCACCGCGTGAGCGCCGTGAGCTTGCCGGGGTCGACCGCCTGGCGGTCGATCTCGCCCTCGGGGACGCCCGCGCCGCGATACTCGGCGACGGCGTCGCCACCGACCTGCCGGACGATCGTGTCGACGAGTTCGCGCACGCTCGTGGAGCGGCCGGTCCCGGCGTTGAACGGCTCGCCGAACGCCCCACCCTCGCGGCCGGCGTCGAGCTGGTCGGCGATGGCGAGGTACGCGTCCGCGGCGTCGTCGCTGAAGAGGATGTCGCGCTCGGGGGAGCCGTCGGACCGGATGATCGCCGGACGCCCCTCGAGGGCGGCGAGGATCACCTCGGGGACGAGCCGCGAGGGGTTCAGGTCGCCGGGGCCGTAGATGTTCGCGAAGCGGGTCGTGGCCGCCGGGACGCCGTAGGTGTGGGCGTACGAGCGGGCGATGAGGTCCGTCGCGGCCTTCGAGACGTCGTACGGCGACGTCGGCTGGAGCGGCAGGTCCTCGGTGTACGGGAGGACGTCGCTCGGGCCGTAGGCCTTGTCGGACGCGGCGACGACCACGCGAGCGACGTCGTGGGTGCGGGCGGCCTCCATGAGGAGCCACGTGCCGCGGATGTTCGCGTCGAAGGTCGAGACCGGTGAGCGGCGGGCGATGCCGACGATCGTCTGCGCCGCGAGGTGGAAGACCGAGTCGATCTCGTGTTCGCCGATGGCGCGCTCGAGCAGGCCCTCCTCGAGGAGATCGCCGCGAACCACCGAGCAGTGCTCGAGCAGGCCGTCGGTGATGAGCGCGCTCCCACGGACCTGGTCGCGGACGAGCAGGACGACGTGGTCGCCGCGCTCCAGGAGGCGCTTCACGAGGGCGGATCCGAGGACGCCCGTACCGCCCGTGACGAAGGTGCGACGGCCGCTCATCGGGTGCCCGCGCCGGCGGCGTCCTGGGTGTCGGCGGCGGCGCGGGTGGCCTCGTGGATCCACGGCGCGCCCTGCTCCCAGCGGCCCTCGAGGACGGCGAGGTCCTTCGGGGTGTCGAGGCAGGCCCAGAAGCCGTGGTGCGGGCTCGCGGCCAGGTCGCCGGCGGCGGCGAGGCGCTCGAACGGATCCCGCTCGAGGACGGCGTCCGGCGTGAGGTGATCCATCACGCGAGGCTCGCAGAGCATGAAGCCGCCGTTCACCGAGAACTCGGCGACGGGTTTCTCGCGGAAGCCGGTCACCATGCCGCTGCCGTCGACGTCGGCCACGCCGAAGTTCAGCTCGGGGCGCACGACCGTGACGGTCATGGTCGCACCGACCTGTTCGTGGCGGGCGACGAGCGCGCTGAGGTCGATGTCGGCGACGCCGTCGGCGTACGTGAGGTGGAAACGACCGCCCGGGCCGCTCGTGAGATGCTGCGAGGCGGCGAGCACCCGGCCGCCGGTCGGGGTGTCGGCACCGGTGTCGAGCACGGTGAGCTCGACGCCCTCGGGCC
>JAVHXX010000039.1 GCA_031119595.1 Patulibacter sp.
GGCCACGTACAACCCACTCATCGGACTCCTCCCCCAGGCCGGGCTCGCGCTCGTGCTGCTGTTCGGTGGTCGCGCCGTGATCCACCACCAGCTCACCCTCGGCGAGTTCACGGCCTTCTACGTCTACGTCATCGCCCTGCTCGGTCCGATGCGCGTCCTCGGCGTGTCGCTCGGGATGGCCCAGCGCGCCGTCGCCTCGGGAGCGCGCCTCTTCGAGGTGCTCGACCGTGAGCCCCGGATCGTGCAACCCGAACACCCCGTGCCCCTCCCGGACGGCCCCGGCCGCATCGAGCTGCGTCACGCCTCCCTGCGCTTCGAGCAGGCGAGCGTCGACGCGGTGTCGGACGTCGACCTCGTGATCGAGGGCGGCGAGGTCGTCGCGATCGTCGGACCGACCGGGTCCGGCAAGAGCGCGATCGCGTCGCTCATCTCGCGCCTGTACGACCCGACCTCCGGCGAGGTCCTGATCGAGGGTGTCGACCTGCGGGAGCTCGATCCGATCGCGTTGCGGCGCCAGATCGCGGTCGTCGACGACGCCCCGTTCCTCTTCACCGACTCGATCCGCGAGAACATCGCCTACGCCCGTCCGGACGCCACCCGCGAGGAGATCGAGGAGGCGGCGCGGCGCGCGCAGATCCACGACACGATCGTCGCGATGGACGACGGCTACGATGCGCCCATCGGCGAGCGCGGCCTCACGCTCTCGGGCGGCCAGCGGCAGCGGCTCGCCATCGCCCGCGCCCTCCTCGCCGAGCCCCGCGTGCTCGTCCTCGACGATGCCACCGCCGCCGTCGACGCGACCACCGAGCTCGCCCTCGTCGAGGGCCTCCGCGCGGCCATCGGCGACCGCACCGCGTTGCTCATCACGAATCGCCCGGCGACCCTCGCGCTCGCCGACGACATCGTGGTCATCGACCACGGCCACGTCGTCGACCGCGGGACAGCGCCGCAGCTCCGCGAGCGCTGCGAGCTCTTCCGCGACCTCACCGACCTCGGTGCCGAGTACGCCCCGAGCCTGTCGCTCGCGGCCCGCGAGGTGGAGGGCCTGTGAGCGCCGCCGGGACACGCCGCGGCGACTGGCGCCGGCGTCTGGACTCCACCAAGGGCGGCGGCAAGAAGCTGCGCCGCCTCGGCGTGCTGCTGCGCCCGTATCGCGGCCGCACGGCGCTCATGTTCGTGGCGCTGGTCGCCGCGACCCTGGCCGGGCTCGCCCCGGGACCGCTCGTCAAGCACGCGATCGACGACGGCATCACCGCCGGCGATGAGACCACGCTCTTCGTGGTCGTGGGGCTGTTCGTCGTGTCGGCATTGCTCGTCTGGGCCGGCACCGGCGCGCAGACGTACCTCGTGAACTGGGTCGGGCAGCGCATGCTCCAGGACCTGCGCGTCCAGATCTTCGACCACCTGCAGCGCCTGCCGGTCGCGTTCTACGAACGACGCCGGACCGGTGTGCTCATCTCCCGGCTCACGAACGACGTCGAGGCCCTCGACACGCTCGTCTCCGACGCCGTGGTCACGCTGTTCCAGTCCGGGCTCACGCTCATCGGCGCCGTCGTGATCCTGTTCGTCGCCGATCCCGGCCTGGCGCTGCTGACCTTCTCGATCCTTCCCGTGCTCGCGATCGGCTCGGTGATCTTCCGGATCGCCTCCGCCGACGCCTACAAGCGCACCCGCGAGACGATCGGCGGGCTCACGGCGGAGCTGCAGGAGATGCTGTCGGGCATCCGCGTCGTGAGGGCGTTCGGCCGGGAGGACCGCCACCTGGCCCGGTTCGGCGAGCTCAACGACCGCAACCGCGCCGCGAACATGACCACGGTGCACCTCAACGCCGCGTACTTCCCGGCGGTCGAGTTCGCCAGTGCGCTCGCCACGATGCTCGTGCTCGCGGTCGGCGGCGCGAGCGTGATCCGCGGCCACGACGACGGCGTCACGATCGGCACGCTCGTCCTCTTCATGACGACGCTCGGAAGCTTCTTCGATCCGATCCAGCAGCTCAGCCAGCTCTACACCACGTACCAGTCCGGGATGGCTGCACTCGACAAGATCTTCGAGTTGCTCGACGAGCCGGTCGAGCTCACCGATGTTCCGGATGCGAAGGCGCTGCCCGAGGTCCAGGGTCGTCTGACGCTCGAGGCCGTGAGCTTCCGCTACTCCGTCGACACGCCCTGGGCACTGCGCGCGGTCGACGTCGAACTGCCCGCGGGCAAGACGCTCGCCCTCGTCGGCGCGACCGGCGCGGGCAAGTCGACCCTGGCGAAGCTCCTCGCCCGCTTCTACGACCCGACCGAGGGGTCCGTGCGGATCGACGGCCACGACCTGCGCGACGTGACCCAGCACTCGCTGCGGCGCCAGCTCGGCATCGTGCCGCAGGAGCCGTTCCTCTTCACCGGCTCCATCGGCGACAACCTCCGTTTCGGGGCCCCGGAGGCCACCGACGACGCCCTCCTGTCGGCGCTCGAGTCCGTCGGGGCCCGGGAGTTCGTCGACGAGCTTCCCGCCGGCCTCGACACGGAGATCGGCGAGCGTGGTGTGCAGCTCTCCGGCGGACAACGCCAGCTCCTCGCGTTCGCGCGAGCCCTGCTGGCCGATCCCCGGATGCTGATCCTCGACGAGGCCACCGCTGCGGTCGACCCGCGGTCCGAGCGCCAGATCGAGCAGGCCCTCCACACCCTCATGCGTGGCCGCACCGTCGTGGTGATCGCCCACCGCCTCAGCACCATCCGCGGCGCCGACCAGATCGCGGTCCTCGCCGGCGGCGAGATCACCGAGCGCGGCACGCACGACGAGCTCGTTGCCGCCGGTGGCCGGTACGCGGCGCTCGATGCCAGCTGGCGCAGCCAGGGCGTCGGGAGCGCCGGGGTGGCCGCCACGGCGACGGGGATGGGCGACGGCGACTGAGTCGCCGCCGTGGGCTGTGGAGCGGAAGGTCCGCGCGTCGCCACAGCTGGACCCCGTGGCGCCGCAGCAGCGTCCTGCGCTGCGTCGTACATGAGACGAACCTCTGCTGCCGGAGCGCCGCGACCGGCTCAGACCGGCGCCCCGCCGCTGGCCGGCCCGTAACGTCGTTGTGGTGAGCAACCGTCAGGAGGACGCCGATGCCTAGGACTTCCCCGCTTCGGGCCGTCTTCTACGTGCTGCTGTCCGCGCTGCTGATCGCCACGGCGGTCTCGTGGCACGTGAGCGTCGTAGCGACCGCACTCCTCGCCATCCTCGCGGCGTTCGCCGTCGAGCTGATGGCCCCCGACGACGAGTAAGCCGTCCGGCGGCGGACGCCCGCGCGCCGCGCGCCGCGACGGGGCCGCTGCATCGTCATCCGTGACCGCGAGCTTCGCGGTCGCGTGCCCGAGAACGCGAAAGGCCCCGCAATGCGGGGCCTTTCGAATGACTGGGGATCTAGGACTCGAACCTAGAACGACGGAACCAGAATCCGCTGTGTTGCCAATTACACCAATCCCCAAGGACCGCAAACGGCTCCGGAGAGATTAGCGAGGTCTTGGATTTCGCGTCGTCTGCCGTGGCCGAAAGCCGGAGGGAGCGGGAACTCCCCTTGGTGACCGGTCGAAATGGCGCCGAGACACTTGATACAACGCACGGAATGTTCGTCGCTGCCGTCATCGCGATCCTGGTCGGAGCCGTGGTCGGCGGCGCCACCGGCCTCTCGCCGCTGCTGCGCATCGCCGACGAGGCCCACGTCGCCGCGCTCGTCGGCGTGAGCGGCGCCCTCGCCGGCTGGGCCCTCGTCGGCACCGTCTTCGGCGCCGGCACCGACGGGATCGACCCGTCGGACATCCTCAGCGCAGGGGCGGGTGCGATCGTGATGGTCGCCCTTGCCTGGCGCGGCCGCCGCCGCACCTTCGGCGACCTCGGCCTCACGGCCCACTCCGCCGAGCAGCCGGCCGACGCGCCGACGCACGCCACCGTCTGAGGCCGCTGCGCCTGCCGTTCCAGGGTTCTAGGTTCGAGTCCTAGAACCCCAGTCCGCCCCTCAGAGCGCGGCCAAGTCCGTCGAAAGGTCCGGCAGCGCCGTCTTGAGCGCGTCGCCGCTGGCCTTCGTGGCGATCAGACGCCGGGCGTCGATCAGATCCTCGTTGCGGCCGATGCTCAGCGCGGCCACGAGGACGTCGTCCTTGAGGTACCAAACGCTGAAGGCCCCGTCGTCGAGCGAACCCCGGATGAGCTCCTCGTCGTAGCCACCGGCGGCGTTGCCGAGGTACTGGAGGCTGAACCAGTCGGAGAGATCCGACCAGAAGTACGGGACGAACGAGAACGGCTCGTCCTTGCCGACGATGTTGCGGGCAACCGTGCGGCCGTGCTCGATGGCGACGTCCTGATGCTCGATCCGCAGCTGCTTGCCGTAGAGCTCGCTCGCGAACTCGGCGCAGTCCCCGGCCGCCCAGACGCCGTCGGCGGAGGCACGCAGGTGGGCGTCGACGACGATCCCGCCGCTCTCGCCCAGCTCGAGGCCGGCGCCCTTGGCGGTCATGACGTCCGGGACGGCCCCGACGCCGATGACGACGAGCTGCGCGTCGATCGTCGACCCGTCCTTCGTGACGACCCGCTCGACGCGTTCGTCGTCGCCCTCGAGGTGGTCGACCTCCTGGCCTCCGAGAATGGTGATGCCCTTGCTCTCGAGCACGGAGCGCACGTACCTGCCGACGGTCTCCCCCATGCCGTTCTGCATCGGGTGGTCCTCCTGCATGAGCACGGTGACCTTCTTGCCGAGGCCGGTGAGCGTCGCGGCGACCTCGCAACCGATGTAGCTGCCACCGATCGTGACGACCTGCTCGACCTGCTCGAGCTCGGCCCGGATCGAGTCCGCGTTGCGGAGGGCGC
The DNA here is from genome assembly GCA_031119595.1 of Patulibacter sp. Lineage (GTDB taxonomy): Bacteria > Actinomycetota > Thermoleophilia > Solirubrobacterales > Solirubrobacteraceae > JAGIBJ01. The sequence continues at coordinate 4,834 of JAVHXX010000039.1, forward strand.
GGATGTAGTGGAGGCCCTCGAGATCGGTGCCGTCGAGGCGCAGGCGGCGCACGTTGGCGCCGGTCGCGAACACGACGTGCTCGTAGGAGACCTCGTCGCCGCCCTGGAGCTTTGCGACCTTCGCGTCCGTGTCGACCTTCATCACGCTCGTGCGCAGGCGCAGCTCGACGTCGTGCTCCTCGCACCAGTCGGGGTGCAGCCACGTGGCGTCGTCGCGGGAGGTCTTGCCGGCGAGGTAGTCCTTCGTGCCCGGCGGGCGCTCGTAGGGCGCGTCGAGCTCGCGGCCGAGCAGGAGGATCGACCCCTCGAAGCCCAGGTGCCGCAGCTCCTTGGCGACCGAGGCGCCGGCCACGCCGGCGCCGATGATGAGGACGTCGCGGTGGAGCTCAGACATTGGCCCTCCGATCCACGGTGAACTGGGACATCACGGCGTCTTCCAGGCCCGGGTCGAGGATCACGAGGACCTCGTCGCCGGCGCGGATGAGCGAGCTGTCCTTCGGGACGAAGCCGCACGCGTCGCGCGGGAGCAGCGAGATGACCCGCGAGCCCTCGGGCAGCTCGACCTCGGCGACGCGCTTGCCGTCGGCGGGCGCGCCGGCGTGGACCTCGACCTCGATGATCTCGAGCTGGTCGCCGGAGAGGTCGAGCAGACGGACCAGGCCGTGGCCCGGGAGCGAGTGCTCGATGAGGTTGAGGATGAGGTCGGTGGCGGAGACGGCCGGCTCGATCCCGAGGAGCTTGAAGTGCTCGAGGTTCCGGGGGTTGTTGCAGCGGGCGATGATCCGCTCGACCCCGTACTTCTGCTTCGCGACCTGGCAGATGAGGATGTTGTCCTCGTCGTCGCCCGTGACGGCGATGACCATGTCGGCGCGGGCCACGCCCGCCCGCTCGAGGACCCACAGCTCGGTCGCGTCGCCGTACTGGGCGACGTGCTCGAGCTCGCGCTCGAGACGGATGTAGCGCTGACGCCACTGCTCGATGAGACTGAGTTCGTGCCCCTTCTCGAGGAGCTCGCGGGCGAGGTTGAGCCCGACCTTGCCGCCACCGGCGATCACCATGAACATGCTGGCGGCCTCCCTATGCCCGGAGTTCGTTCTCGAACAGGCTGATCGCGATGCGGGTTCCGCAGATCACGTTCAGCCCCTGCGACTCGTACCACTCGGCGCGGGCCGGATCCGCCACGCGGCAGAGCACCTTCTCCACGCCGTAGCGCTCCTTCGCGACCTGCGCCATCACGATGTTCGTGTTGTCGCCGTTGGTGGAGGCGATGAAGAGGTCGGCCTCGGCGATGCCGGCGGCCTCCAGGGCCGCAGCCTCGAGGGCCGTGCCGACGGCGAAGCGGCCGCCTGCGGACTCCCATCCGTCCTCGACGCCGGCGTCGAGCCGATCGAGCGCGAGCGGGTCCTCGTCGAGGACCGAGACCGTATGACCCTGGGCCATTGCGAAGCGCGCGACGCGTTCACCGACGCGGCCTGCACCGAGGACGAGCACGAACATGCGCGGGAATCTACTCCTGGGGGGACGCGAGCGCTCCGTGCCGTGCCTCCACGATGGGCGAGACGCCAAATCGGAGTCCAAGTTCCGGGAAATCGGCGCTCCGGCGGTCGGCCCGACGATGCCCCGGTCCCGCGACCGGTAGAACCCGCCGGCCCGCCTGCGCGGCGGACGCGACCCTCGGCGCCGTCGCGGCGGTCAGTGCGCGGCGGGCTCGGCGCCGGGCTCGGCGCCTTCTCCCGAGACGACGCGGTCGCCGAGCGGCGGAGCGGTGAGCAGCACGCGGCACGGCGCGTGCGCGAGGACGTACGAGGTGATGGGCCCGAGGGCGCGTCCGCTGAAGTCACCGGTACCGCCGAGCATCGCGCCGCCGCGCACCTTCGAGGGTTCCTCGGCCGCCATCACGATCACCTCGACGCCGCGGCGCTTCGCCTCGTCGACGATGCCCTGCCCCACGCGTCGTGCGCGCACGGTCGCCGTGGCGACCGCCACGCCCTCGTACTCCTCGCCGACGGCCTTCGCGCGCGCCAGGGCCCTGCGGGCGGTCTTGAGGCGCTCGTCGCCGACGGCGGAGGTGAGCTGGAGCGACATCGGGATCTCGAAGACCCAGATGGCCTCGATCTGCGCGCCTCCGCTGTCCTCGACGTCGAGGGTGCGGTCACGGGCGAGGCGACCGGCGGTCTGGACGATGTCGTCGTCGAGTGGGCGCCCGAAGACCGGGACGAGGATCGAGCCGAACTCCCCGTGCTCGGTGTCGCGGCTGAGCACCGTCTTCGGGACGATCACCACGCGTCGCAGCGGGAGGTGCGATGCGCGCCGGTGCGCGACGTAGAGCACGACGCCGCCGACCATCCAGACCGTGCCGACGATCCCGGACCGCTCGTGGAGCAGGAGGACCGCCACCCAGCCGAGCGCCGAGAGCACCAGGCCGAGCACCGCCGGAAGCGGCAGCTGCTTCCCCGCCACCGGCAGGTTGAACGGGATCCGGAAGCGCCGGTCGGCGTCCGGCATGGTGAAGCGGAGCTTGATGACGGCCGCCTGCAGGATCGTCAGCGCGAACAGCGCGCCGTACGCGTAGAGCCCGATGAGCGTCTGCAGGTCGAGGGCGGCGACGAGCACCGACGTGAGCACGACGACGAGGAAGATCACGGTCGTCGGGGTGCCGTACGTGGCGTTGAGGCGGCCGATCCTCGAGGGGATCTGACGCGACGTGGCGAGGGTCGACGAGAGCCGGGCCACGGCGAGCATGGCGCCGTTCGTGCTCACGGCGAGCGTGCAGGCGGCGAGGATCGCGATCACGTACCGGGTGCCGTCGGCGAGCCAGTGCGGGTCGAGCGCCCCGGCCAGCCACGCGACGGGGGCCTCGAGGTGGTCACGGTCGACGAGCTGGGCGCGGTGCGCCCCACCGAGCATCCCGGCGAGCACGAGGGCGACGAGCGACCCGAGGCTCAGGCCGAGGAGGAACCGCACCCGCTTGCTCTTCTTGATCCCGGCCTCGCCCGCGAGCGTGGCGGCGGTCTCGAAGCCGGTCACCGCGACGACGCCGATCGTGGCGGCGAAGACGACGTCCGAGAAGCTGACGCCGTCGGTGAACTCGACGAGCGGCAGACGGTCCTTGATCGACTCGACGAGCAGGGCGATCGCCAGGAAGGTCAGGGCGACGGCGTCGAGGAACAGCAGGATCCGCACGATCAGGCCCTTGGCGAGATCGGGTGCGCGGCCGTTCCGCAGGCCGACGACCACGATGCAGCCGATCGCGATGACCGCGCCGAGCGCCGACTGGCTGCGCCACGGCAGGAACGCGAGCACGTAGCCCGAGAACGCCTCGGCGCCGATCGCAGTGAGGAGCAGCAGGTCGAGGACGACCGCCCAGCCCGCGATGAAGCTGACGAGCTCGTCGAACCCGAGGCGGGCGAACCCGCTCGCGCCGGGATGCTCCGCGAGCCGGTTCCCGCGCGCGTCGCGCAGGCCGGTCAGCTCGGTGTACGCGAGGGCCGTCAGGGCGACGAACAGGCCGACGATGAGGAACGCGACCGGCGCGAGTCCCGCGGACCGGTCGACGACGACACCGACCGACACGTAGATCGTGGTCGCGAGGCCGGCCCAGGCGATGCCACCGAGGCGGGTGAACGCGTAGCGCTCGTCCCACGGCAGGCGGATCTGCGGGAGCTTCCTCATCGGTCGATCCGGTTCCGCGCCTGCATGAGTCGCAGCCGCATCACGCCGGCCGCGACGAAGAACGCGCCGACCAGCACACCGTACGAGCCCAGTCCACCGCCGCCGGCGAGGGCCTTCACGATCATGAGGACGCCGAGCACGACGGTGATGACCGACAGCAGCTGGACCGCGTTGAACCTCATCGCCCGGCCCTCGCCGCCGCGACCGCGGCGGAGCGGTCGGGCGTGCCCTTCTGGGGCGCCGGGGTGTCGACGATGACGCGGCACGGACGTTCGGCGAGCACCGTCTCGAGGGCCCGGCCGAACCCGGCCCGCTGCGCGCTCCCGCGTGGCACCGCGAGGATCACCGCGCGGGCACGCGTCCGGATGCAGGTGTCGACGATCACGCGTCCCTCCTGCCCCGCACGGACCGGCACGATCTGGCCCTTCGCCCGGCCGCGGCTCATCACGCGCGCCTGGTCGATGATCGCGGCGGCCTTCTCGTGGAGGTCGGTCGGTTCGGAACTCAGCGGCGAGGAGTTCGGCACCTGCACGGTCACGATGATCGTGATCGCGCGGCCACGCCGCGCCGCGAGGCGAGCCGCCGTCGCGAGGGTGTCCTCGACGAACCGGGCCGCGTCGAACCAGACGATGATCGACTCGTACTCGGTCTCCGAGGACGTCACCGGCTTGGGGATGTCGACCTTGACCGTGCTCTTGAGGTCCAGGCCCATGCGCTTGCGGGCGATCGGATAGGCGATCGTGCCCACGAGCAGCCAGCCGAAGCCGGCGTACGAGATGCCGCCGAGGTTGCGGGCTGCGACGACGATGAACGCCGCGAACGTGCCGAGGCCGCCGATGACCGCGAGCACGGGCAGCGTGTAGCCGCCGAGCTTGATGTTCAGGGGCGAGCGGTAGGGCCGGTGGGCGTCGGGTTTGGTCCACCGCAATCGCAGCAGGGCGACGTGCGCGATGGTGAACGAGAGCATCGCGCCGAAGGCGTATAGGTTGCCGAGGAAATCGGCCTTGCCCGGCAGGATCGGGATGATCGCGATGGAGCCGAAGACGATGATGCCGATCCACGGCGTGCCGAACTTCGGGTGCAGCGTGCGGAGCGTCTCGGGCATCTGGCGGTGGATGCCCATCGAGTACACGAGCCGGGACACGCCGATGAGGCCCGCGTTCGCGGCGAGGAAGAGGATGGTCGCGCCGAGCAGGCCGACGTACAGCTGCAGCGCTCCGTTGAGGAAGCCCAGGTCGATCTGCTTCACCACACCGAGGATCGGGTCGCCCTGATATCCGCCCTGGGACTCCGGCAGGCCGAGCTTCGTGACGAACTGGCCGCCGTCGTTCTTGAGGACCGGCAGCGCCGAGAGCGCCACGGCGGGCAGCGTGAAGTAGATCGCGAACACGGCGATCTCCACGCGCTTGATGGCCGCCGGGATCGACTTCGTCTCGTCCTTAGCCTCCTCGGCCATGTTCGAGACGGTCTCGATGCCGGTGTAGGCGATCATGCCGATCGGGATCGCGAGCAGGAACTGGCTCCAGGTCGGCGCGACGCCCCAGTGGACGTTCGCGGCGAGCACGTGGGGCTTGAACACGAGCACGAAGCCCGCGGCGACGATCACGACCTGCGTGAAGAAGTCGACGACCGCCAGCGACACGTTGAGCTTCGCCGACTCCTTCGTGCCGACGACGTTCAGGATCATCAGGAGGATCACGACGATGACGCCGCCGATGATGTCCCAGGGGCTGCTCTTCAGCGGCTCCCAGAGCACGCCGAGGTAGTGCGGCACGAAGTACGCCGACGTCGCGACCGTGATCACGTAGTTGAGCATCTGCCCCCACGCGGCCACGAACGACGCGAACTCGTTGAAGGCGTGCCGGGCGAAGCTCGACGAACCGCCGGCCTCCGGGTACATCGACGTCGCCTCGGCGTAGGAGGCGGCCGTCGCGAAGAAGAACAGGCCCGTGATCAGGAAGACGATCGGCGTGAGGCCGAGGGCGTAGCTCGCGACGAGGCCGAGCGCGTAGTAGATCGACGACCCGACGTTGCCGTACGCCGTGGCGAAGAGTTCGTTGACGCCCAGCACGCGCTGGAGCGAGTGAAGGCGGCGTTCGGCCATCGAGCCCGCGATCGTAGCGCTGCGCGGAGATGCGCACCGTGCGCTGCCAGGCGCCGTTCACACCTCCGACCGGCCGGGGCTGACCGCTTCTGCGGAGCCTGGCGCGCCCGGCGCAGGCATAGCGTGGACGCATGGCCACGGTGTCCGGTTCCGTTCCCCCTGCAAAGCACGGCATCTTCGCGACCAAGCCGACCGCCGAACTGATCGCGCAGGGCGAGTCCGGCGACCGCAAGCTGAAGAAGTCCCTCGGGACCTTCGACCTGACCGCCGTCGGCATCGGGACGATCATCGGCACCGGGATCTACGTGATCATCGGCGAGGCGATCGGCAAGTCCGGGCCAGCGATCATCATCTCGTTCATCCTCGCGGCGGTCACGTGTGCGTTCAGCGCCCTGTCCTACGCCGAGCTGGCCTCGTCGATCCCGATCTCGGGGAGCTCGTACACCTACGCCTACGCCACCCTCGGTGAGCTCGTCGCGTGGATCATCGGTTGGGACCTCGTGCTCGAGTACGGGTTCGCGTCGGCGGCCGTGTCGGTCGGCTGGGGCGGCTACCTCCAGGACCTGCTGCACTCGCTGTTCAGCATCCAGTTGCCCGATGCGATCGCCAAGGCCCCGGGCGACGGCGGCGTCGTGAACCTGCCGTCGGTCCTCCTCGTGCTCTTCGTCGTCTGGTTGCTCACGCGCGGTGCGAGCAAGAGCGCGAAGACGAACGTCGGCTTCGTGCTCTTCAAGATGGCGATCCTGCTGTTCTTCGTGGTCGCGGGGATCTTCTCGTTCCACCCGAGCCACTTCCACGACTTCGCCCCGCACGGCGTGAGCGGCACGTGGAGCGCGGCAGCGCTCATCTTCTTCGCCTACATCGGCTTCGACACCGTGTCGACCGCGAGCGAGGAGGCGAAGGACCCGGGCAAGATGCTGCCGCGCGCGATCATCGGCTCCCTCGCGGTCTGCACGTTCATCTACATCCTCGTCGCCGTCGTGGCGATCGGTCTGTCGACGCCCTCGGCGCTCGGCAACTCCGACGCGCCGCTCGTCGACGCGCTGCGGGACGGCGGCGGGCTGGGCCCGTGGGCCGGCGACATCCTCTCGGTCGGTGCGCTCGTCGCGATCACGAGCGTCGTGCTGAGCCTCATGTACGGCCAGACGCGCATCCTCTTCGCGATGGCCCGCGACGGGCTCCTCCCCCGCTCCTGGTCGACGCTCAACGCGAACGACGCCCCGGGGTGGATCACGGTCGGACTCGGGCTCGTCGTGGCCACGTTCGCGGCGCTGATCCCCCTGAAGGACCTCGCGGAGCTCGTGAACATCGGCACGCTGTTCGCGTTCGTGATCGTGAATCTCGGCGTGATCGTGCTGCGCCGCACCCAGCCGGATCTCGAGCGGGCCTTCCGCTGCCCGCTCGTCCCGATCGTGCCGCTCATCGGGACGGCGCTCTGCATCTACCTGATGACCCAGCTGAAGAGCATCACCTGGGAGCGCTTCTTCATCTGGCTCGCGCTCGGGCTCGTCGTGTACTTCCTGTACTCGAAGCGACACTCGGCGGTGCAGCGCGGCGAGCGCGTCAAGACCGACGCGCCCGCCTGAGGCGGGCCCCCGCCCGACCGCACCTTGGGTGTGGCCGGGCCGGGCGATGCGGCGGGCTCCGCGCGCTACTGGCCGGGCACCCAGAGGCCGCTGTTCGGTTTCTCTGGCTGCTTCGGGGCGGCGGGCTCGTCGCCCTCGGGGATCTGCACGCCGGTCGGGGCCTGCTTCGCGAAGGCGACCTGCAGCTGCGAGAGCGCGTCCTTGATCTGGTTCGCGGACTCGCCGAGGGGCTCCTCGATGAGCGGCAGGAGGCGACGGATCGCCTCGATCGCGAGCGCGAGCTGGCCGAGGTCCTGCTCCTCCTCCGGCACCTCGACGAGGCCGCCGCGGCGGGCACCGAGGTTCACGAGCGAGACGATCGTCTGCGCGATCACGTCGCCGACGTGCACCTGGGAGAGCTCGGCCTCGAGCGCGGCGCGGAGTTCCTCTTCGCTGGGCTGGTTGTTCTCGTCCATCGGTGACTCCTTCGGAGGGGTCGCTAGGCCGTGGCCTGCGAGCGGTAGGTGCGCATGGTCTGCTCGACCACCTGAGCGTAGATGTCGCGGTGCGCGACGCCCTGGGCAAGGAGGGCCTTCTGCCGGACGGCCGAGCTCTCGCCGAGCAGCGGCACGTCGAGGCCGTGCGCGGCCCGGGCCGGGGCCGTCCACGCGTGGAGGCGCTCCTCGATCTGCGAGGACGGGTACGTCTCGAGCTTGTCGAGGTCGATCATCTCGCCCGCGTCACCGTGGCGGATCGCGCGCCAGAGATTCTCCTCGACCATGCGCGGCGCCGGATCGGTGAAGGGCACGCCCTCGTCGATGTCGGCGGCGGCCTGGGCGACGCACGCGACGATCAGCGCGGCGAGGGCGTCGCTGCGGGCGGCGTCGGGCTGGGCGTCGCAGATGCGGACCTCGACCGTGCCGTTCTTGAGGTGTGGGCGGATCGACCACCAGACCTGCGTCGCCTCGACGATCGACCCGAGCCGCTGGAGCGTCTGGAGGTAGTCGCGGTAGGTCGCCCAGTCCCCGAAGGCGTCCGGGACGCCACAGCGCGGGAAGGTGCGCGTGAAGGTCATCGTGCGTGCGGAGTACAGGTTGGTGTCCCAGCCCTCGAGCAGCGGCGAGCTGGCCGACAGCGCGAGCAGCAGGGGCAGCACGGGCCGGAGGCGGTCGCAGACCTGCACCGCCCGCTCGACACCGCGCACGCCGACGTGGACGTGGAGCGAGAAGGTGTTGTTCCGACGGGCGACGTAGCCGAGGCCATCGACGACGCGGCGGTAGTGGACCGTGTCGATGTTCTGCTGCTCGCGGTAGTCGGCCCATGGGTGCGTCCCGATGGCGGCGAGGGCTGCGCCGTGGCGTTCGGCGTGGTCGACGAGCCGGGTGCGGTGCGAGCGCTGCATCGCGATCGCGTCGGCGAGGTCCGCCCCGCGGCCGCTGATGATCTCGATCTCCGAACAGATCAGCTCACCGGTGATCTGCGCGCGCAGCGCCGGATCCTCGGTCTCGGAGGCCTCGACGAGCGGCTCGAACCGCGGGACGAGGTCGAGCGACTCCGGGTCGAGGATCGCGAACTCCTCCTCCAGCCCGACGGTGAGCTCCGTGCTGGCCTCGAACCGCTCCTCCGCGGCCGGGTAGTCGAGGGTCGAACCGACCGCCGGCTGCGCCTGGGGATCGGCCATCACGCGAGGTAGAAGTACAGCGCGTGGAGCAGTTCCACGGCCGGCGACGACGTGTGCACGATGACCCCGGCGGGCACGTCGACGAGGCCCCCGGAGTAGTTGAAGATGATCTTCAGGCCGGCTTCGACGAGCTGGTCGGTGATGGCCTGCGCGGCTTCGCTCGGGACCGCGAGCACCGCGACGACGATCTCCTCGGTGCGGATCGCGGTGGCCATGTCCTCCATGGGACGGATCGGCACGCCGGCGAGCTCGGTGCCGGCCTTCTCCGGGTCGGCGTCGATGACGGCCTTGATCTTGAACCCGTGGTCGGCGAAGAGATCCGACGACCCGATCGCACGGCCGAGGCGGCCGGCGCCCACGAGGGCGATGTTGATCTGCTCGCTCGTCCGCAGGATCGCCTGGATCTGGTCGATGAGCCCGTCGACGCTGTACCCCACGCCGCGCTTGCCGAACCGGCCGAACCCGGAGAGGTCGCGGCGGATCTGGGTGGCGTTGACGTGGGTGTAGTCGGAGAGCTCCTGCGAGGAGATCGTCTCGCGATCGAGCTTGCGCGCCTGCGTGAGGACCTGCAGGTAGCGCGACAGACGCGCGGCTACGCCGATCGAGAGGCGGCGGTCGGAAGGCCCTCCGTCTTGGCGGGAGGGCTGCGTCGGCGATGACGGCACAGGCGCGAGTTTACGAGAGCGCGGCCCGGACGGCCGTGCTGTCCACGAAGAGGTGGCACAGTTCGGCACCGTCGACGAGTACCACGGGGATGCGCTCGAGGTGCTGCAGGAGCAGGGAATCGTCGAGATCGATGTTGATCTCGTCGATCGACGCACCGAATTCCCGGGCGATCGGGCGGAGTTCGTCGAGTGCGTCGTCGCACAGGTGACAGCCCGGCCGGCCCAGCACGGTGATGACCTTTGGGGAACTCAACGAACGGGACCCTGACCGGTGCCGTACGCGTCGAGCGCGAGGTGGTCCGGGTACGCGACGGCGTCGGAGGCGGCGGCCGCGATGCCGATCATCGCGGCGTTGTCGGTGCAGTACCGGCGGTCCGGGATCGAGAGGCCGCAGCCGAGTTCCGCGAGCGCCGCCCGCAGCGCGCCGCTCGAGGCAACGCCGCCGCCGATCGCGACGTGGTCGAGCCCGGTGCTGGCCAGGGCGCGCTTCACGCGGAGCACGAGCGTCTCGACGACGGCCCGCTGGTACGAGGCGGCGAGATCGGCGCGGCGCGCCTCGAGCTCGCCCTCCGGCAGGTCGCGGACCACGTAGAGCAGGGCGGTCTTCAGCCCCGAGAACGAGAAGTCCAGGCCTGCGACCTTCTCGCTGCGCGGGAAGTCGTACACCGTCGGGTCGCCGTCCTTCGCGAGACGCTCGAGGGCAGGGCCTCCCGGATAGCCGAGGCCGAGCAGGCGGGCGCCCTTGTCGACGGCCTCGCCCGCGGCGTCGTCGAGGGTCCGGCCGAGGATCTCGATCTGGTCGAGGCGCGGGCCGTCGATCCGGGCGAGGAGCGTGTGGCCGCCGGAGGCGACGAGCACGAGGTGCGGGCGGTCGGTGGGCGGCGGGGTCCCGGCGAGCTGCCCGGAGAGCAGGTGGCCGTGCATG
>JAVHXX010000589.1 GCA_031119595.1 Patulibacter sp.
ACCTCGCACAGGTACCCGTCGAGGTGTTCGACGAGCTCGCCGGCGTCGCCCGGCTCGTGGTCGGCGTCGATGCCGAGATCCTCCTGGAGGTTCGCGGCCTGGATCGCCTTCCAGATCTCCGCGCCGAGGCCCGGGAGCTTGCTCGGGTCGAGCACCTCGAGGCGCGCGTACTCGTCCATCAGGCCTTCGAGGTCGGCGAGTTCGTCGTAGGACTCGGCGCGCATCATCGGCGGCACGAGGTGGTCGACGACGACGGCGTGGGCGCGGCGCTTGGCCTGCGCGCCCTCGCCCGGATCGTTCACGACGAACGGGTACACGAGCGGGATGTCGGCGATCGCCTGGTCCGGAGCGCAGGACGCGCTGAGCGCGAGCATCTTGCCCGGGGTCCACTCGAGCGTGCCGTGCTTGCCGAGATGCACGATCGCGTCGGCGCCCCAGTGGTGGTTCAGCCAGCGGTACGCGGCCATGTAGTGGTGGGCCGGCGCCAGCTCGGGGTCGTGGTAGATCCCGACCTGGTCGTCGCCGTAGCCACGCGGCGGCTGGATCAGCACGACCACGTCGCCGTACTCCACGCCCGCGACGACGAGGTCGCCAGTGGCCGGGTCGAGGTAACGGTCGCCCGGGGCCTCGCCCCACTGCTCGACCATCGAATCCGTGAGGTCGGCCGGGAGGGTCCGATACCAGGACAGGTAGTCCTCGGACGAGATCCGCAGCGGCGCCGCCTCGAGCAGTTCGTCGGTGAGGAACTCCGGATCGTGGCCGCCGTTCGCGATGAGCTCGTGCATGAGCGCGTCGCCGTCGGCGGGGATGTCCTCGACGCGGATACCGTCGTCCTTCAGGGCATGCAGGAGGCGGATCGCGGAGGCCGGCGTGTCGAGGCCGACCGCCATGCCGATGCGTGCGTGCTTGGTGGGGAAGGCGGTGAGGACGATCGCGACCTTCTTGCCCTTCGTGGCGTCGGTCCACGCGCCCGTACGCAGGCGCGCGTGGCGCAGCGCGAGGCCGGCGAGACGGTCGCAGCGCTCGGGGTCGGCGACATACCGCGGCACCGCCGTGCCGACCGGCGAGTCCTGGTCGTCGCGTTCCTTGAAGCAGATCGGGCCGCCGATGATGCGGCCGTCGAACTCCGGGATCGCGACCTGGGTGGCGGCGTCGATCGGGCGCAGGCCCTCGTCGCCCTCCTCCCACTGGGTGCGGCTCATCGTGACGGTGAGCGCCTGGATCACCGGCACGTCGAGGGCCTCGAGCGCCGAGGAGTCCCAGGCCATCTGTTCCTCGGACCCGCCGTCCTCGGATGCGACCCCGGTCGCGGTGTCGCCGGCGTTCGCGCCGCCGGTGGCGAGCATGGTGGTGACGAGCGCGTCGACCTTGCCGTCGAGCAGTTCGAGTGCGGCGACTCGGCCCTCGGCGTCGTGGGCGCGGCGCAGCGTGTAGCTCCAGACGGGCAGCGGGTGGCCGCCCTGGCGCTCGATCGCCTCGCACAGGCCGTCGATGAAGTCCGTGTTCCCGGTGAGCCGGTGCGAGCGGTAGAAGGTGATGCCGACGACGGGCTTGCTCGGGTCGCGGCCCTCGAGTGCCTCCTCGACGGTCACGTCGCCGCGGCCCGGCAGGTACACGCCGAGCTCTCGGGCCGGCTTGGGCTCCTCGAAGCCGTACCCCTCGAGCAGGAACGTGTCCGCGAGGAACCGCAGCATCTGCTCGATGTTGTCGACGTCGCCGGAGTTCAGGTACTCGCCGACCTGTGCCACGGCACCCGACGGCGCGGTGGAGAGGGCGGTCATCTCGGCGTCCGGGCGGGACTCGCCGCCGAGGGCGATGAGCACGATCTTCTGCTCGCGGCAGCGCTCGGCGAGCCGGTCGACGCCGCCCTGCCAGCCGCGGCGGCCGCCCAACACGCGGATGACCACCACGGAGGCGTCGTCGCCGAGCACGTGGTCCAGGAACGGGTCGACGTCCTGCGTCATCCCCGGGTTCGCGCAGCGCACGGGGAAGTCGTCCGGGAGGCGGCGCACCGCGGCGGCGGTGGCGAGGATCTCGGTATCGGCGGTGGTGATGAACCGAAGGCTCATGGCGACCTCATGGGGATGCGGCGTCCCGTTGGCGGAAAACGCAGGCGTTCGGTGGCGGCGTGGGTCTGACTCCCGGCCGGTGGACGACGCGCGCGGAGCGGGCCGGGCCCGCCGCGTGACTCCACGGACCGATCACAGTGGCGCGACCGCCCCGGAGTTCCACCGGGTTCCACGTCGCCGCGCGTTCTGACCCGCGGATCGTACCGGGGTGCGGCCTGCCGGAGGACGCGCGCGGCGCGGCTCCGTCCCTCAGCCCGGCGGCCAGGTGAATCCGAACGCCTCGCCGAGGCCATCATGCCCCGTAGGCGTGACGCGCACGGCGCGGCTGTGTGGCGCCCGTTCGATCCACCCGCGCTCCGTGATCCGCGCCGCGAGTGCGGCGCCGAGCGCGCCGGCGAGGTGATGGCGTTGCTCGCTCCAGTCCATGCAGTACCGGATGAGCGGCCGGCGCCCCGCGCGCAGCGGCTCGAGGTCGACGCCGAAGTCCGAGAGCCAGCGGGCACCACCGTCGGTGAGGCGGTAGTCGACGTCGTGGCCCGGGGCGGAGAGGTGGTCGCGGTGGGCCGCGTCCGGGTGGAACTCGCCGTCTCCACCGTCGACGACGCCGCGTTCCAGCAGGGACCCCATGACCGCCACGCCGAGGCGGCCTGCGAGATGGTCGTAGCAATAGCGGCCGTCGCGGATCGCGCGGGCGCGGTCGCCCTCGCGCAGGGACCGCACGGGCGCCGCCGGGGCGTGCTGGGCGAGGAGTTCGATGAGGCGAC
>JAVHXX010000590.1 GCA_031119595.1 Patulibacter sp.
ATCACTCGCCGGGCGGTCCTCGACCTCGGCTCCAACAGTTTCCGGCTCGTCGTGTTCGAGTCCGCGCCGACCTGGTGGCGCCGGTCCGACGAGATCCGCGAGCCCGTCCGGCTCGCCGCCGGCGTCGAGAAGGACGGCTCCCTCGGTCGCAAGGCGATCGACCGCGCCGTCGACGTCCTCGAGGTGTTCCACGGCTTCCTCGAGTCGACGGAGATCGGCCCCGAGAACGTCGTCGCCCTGGGGACGAGCGCGATCCGCGAGGCGACGAACCGCGACGAGATCGTCGCCCTCGCCAAGGACCGCTGCGGCATCGACATCAACGTGATCAGCCGCGAGCGTGAGGCCTGGTACGGCTACGTCGCCGCCATCAACTCGACGACCCTCACCCACGGCACCGTCCTCGACATCGGCGGTGGTTCGCTCCAGCTCACGGCCGTCAAGCACCGCAAGCCGCGGCACGCCGCGTCCTGGCTCCTCGGTGCCGTTCGGACGACCGCTGCGTTCCTGCCGCCGGGCGGCCCGGCCACCCGCTCGCAGGTGCGCGCCCTCCGCGACCACGCCCTCAAGGAGTTCAGCCGCGCGGAGTGGCTCGGCAGCACCGGCGAGCGCCTCGTCGGGATCGGCGGGGCGGTGCGCAACCTCGCGACGGCCGCCCTCGACCTCCACGGTCACCCCGAGGTCGGCGGGGCCCAGGGCGTCCGCGTCGACCGGGAGACCCTCGACGAGCTCATCGAGGAGATGCGCCGCCGCCCCTCCGCGGACCGCGCCCGCCTTCGCGGCATCAAGCCGTCCCGCGCCGACATCATCCTCGCCGCCGCCGTCGTGATCGCCGCGGCGCTCGAGGCCTGCGGCGCGGAGGCGTTCGAGTCGACCGAGTACGGCCTGCGCGAGGGCGTCCTGCTCGCCGAGGCCCTCGGCGACACCCCGGACGACGCCGACCTCGTCGGCAAGGACAGCCGCCCGCCGCTCGTCGAGGACGTCCGCCGCAGCGGCGTCGAGAACCTCCGCCACCGCTACGAGACCGGCGAGGCGCACGTTCAGCACGTCACCGACCTCGCCCTGTCGATGTTCGACCAGCTCTCCGCCCTCGACCTCCAGGACGCCGACGCCCACGAACGCGAGCTGCTCTGGGCTGCGTGCCAGCTCCACGACATCGGCATGAAGCTCGACTACGACGACCACCACCGTCACGTGCGCTACATCCTCACGAGCGGAGGCCTCCCCGGGTTCTCCCCCGCCGAGACGGCCGTGATCGCCCAGGCCGCCCGCTACCACCGCCGTGGCAACCCGACCCCCGGCGTGTTCGCGCCGCTCCTGCACTCCGGCGACACCGCCCGCCTCCTGCGCATCACCACGCTGCTGCGGCTCGCCGAAGGCCTCGAGCGTGGCCGCGACGGCGCCGTGCGCGAGGTCGCGATCACGAGCCTCGGCGACGGCGACGTCCGCCTCGGACTCGTCTCCTCCGGCGAGGCCCAGGTCCCGCGCTGGGCCGCCGCCCGCGAGACCGAGCTCTTCGAGCGCGCCTACGGCACGTCGCTCACCGTCGAGGTGGACTGATAGCTGCGCGCCGGATTCCAGCGTGTCCCGACCGCGCTGAGCGAGCCATCGTGGATGAGATCCGGCCGCCGCGGAAACGACTCAGGACGGACGTCCGTGTCGTTTTCGTGGCGGCCGGAGATCGCCGCGAGGGCCGCTCAGCTCACCACGACCGCGGCCCCCTAGGGCCGCCGGCAGCCACGTCGCGTTAGTGTGCTTGTCGATGAACCTCACCCCCGGCATCCTGGCCCACGGCCACTGGACCCCGGAACAGGTGCAGGCCAAGTGGAGCACCGACCAGTTCGTGCCCACGCCCGAGCAGGCGGCCGAGGCCGACGCGAAGATCGCCGCCCTGGCGGAACGGGGCTCGCCGAGCCACGACGGCGTCGCCGCGCGCTTCGTCGACCTCACCACCTCCGGCGACGACGTCGTGATCGAGATGCAGCCCACCCGCTGGGCGCTGCGCCTCGTCGACGGCGACAACGGCGGCGCCGTGTCGTCGCTGTGCATCGTGCGCCGCGCCGACGGTGCCTGGCTCGCCGGGCGCCGCGCGTTGTGGGTCTCCACATGGGCGGGCCGCTGGGCGCTCGGCGCCGGTGGCGCGGTCGAAGTCGGGGAGAACCCGGCGGAGACGCTCGCCCGCGAACTGCTCGAGGAATGGTCCCTGGTACCGGAGCGTCTCACCGTGCGAGCGGTGGTCCGCAACCCGAGTAGCATGGTCCTGGTCGTCGGGGTCGCCTGGATTGCAGAGGGCGCCGACGCCGATCTGGTGATGGACGAGGAGCACGACGCCCACGCATGGTGGCCGGCAGACCCGGCAGAGTGGCCCGACGAGGCCGACGAACCCCTGCGCCAGATGGCGGAGTTGCTCGCGTGAGCGCCGCCAGCCCCTCGATCAGTGACCGCGAAGACCGCGTGATCCGGGTGCTGGCACCCATTTCGCTCGTCCATTCGCTGGTCTACGCAACCCTTCTCACGGTCTGGCTGATCCCCGGCCTCAAACCCGCCGAGTTCGTCTTCGGACTCACCCATGGCGTCCTCTGGATCGCGATGTCCCTCGTGTGCGTCACGCTCGCAGCAAGCCGACTGCTGCCGCTCCGCACCGCGGTGTCCGTCGCGATCCTCGGGGGGATCGGTCCGTTCGTCGGAACCTACGAATTCATGCGACTGCGCCGCACCGGCGGCGCGACCTTCAGGAGCAAGTGATGGCCACGCAAACGACGATCGACGTCGTCATGCCGCAGATGGGCGATTCCGTCACCGAGGGCACGATCCTCGAGTGGCTGAAGGC
>JAVHXX010000591.1 GCA_031119595.1 Patulibacter sp.
GATGCCCTGCAGGCCGATGAGGATCGGGTAGTGGGCGGCGTTCGCGAGCGGGCCGGGATCGCGGCCCTTGTCGAGGTGGAGGGAGATGTCCCAGTAGACCCCGAGGAACGCGAGGGCGAGCGACCCGAGGCCGATGCTCGACGGGACGGCGGCCCAGCCCGGCAGGCCCTCGAGCTCGCCGACCCAGTCGCCGATCTTCGTGAGGAGCTGCGTGCGGCCGCTGCGGTGCAGATACGCGACGAGCAGCACGGCCAGCGTCATCGAACCGGCGAAGACCGTCGCGATGATCAGCTGCTTGATCGGCGACCCGCCGGCGGGCAGGTTCGCGTCGGTCGTGGCGGCGAGGGCGGTGGTGGCGAGAAGAGACATGAGAGGAGAGCTCCTGTGCCCGGGCGGCGTCGGACGGGACGGCCGACCAGCCGGTTACAGTCGCGTAAGATACATCGCTGTAACCGAACTCGCAATGCCGTGATCCGGTCACCCGTACATCGTCATGAAATGCTCTCTCCATGAGTCGTTCGTCGCGCAGCCGTAGTCGGCCCCGCATGTCCGCCGCCGAGCGGCGGGAACAACTCCTCGACGTCGCCCTGGAAATCCTGTGCGACGAGGGGGCCCAGGCGCTGTCGATCGATGCGATCGCGAAGGGCGCCGGCATCACGCGTCCCGTGGTCTACACGCAGTTCGGCGACCTCCCCGGACTCGTCACCGCGCTCTTCGACCGTGAGGAACGCCACGTGCTCGAGCAGCTCGCGCGGGCGATCCCGATGCAGGTCGGCGAGGTCGATCCGGACGAGGTCATCGTGAACGCGATCGAGACCTTCTTCGCGGCCGTGCACGAGCGCCCGCACACCTGGCAGATCGTGCTCACCCCGCCGCAGGGCGTGCCGCGCGCGCTCCACGACAAGGTCGTCCAGCGCCGGGAGGCCGTGATCGAGCAGATCACGCCGCTCATCGCGTGGGGCGTGACGAAGCGCGGCGGCCCGATGGGCATCGATCACCGTCTGCTCGCGCGGATCATCCTCGTGATCGCCGAGGAGGGCGGCCGCCTCGTCATCAACCACCCCGAGCAGTACACGGTGGAGATGCTCGTGCAGCAGGCCAAGGTGCTCGTGGCGGCGCTCGCCATCGACGGGGCAGGCTCCGACGATGCCTCTGAGCGCAACGCCGACGTCGCCGCGGAACTCATCGCGGCGCAGAAGGCCGTGGCGGCCGAAGAGGCGGCGTCGAAGGATGCGGCGGCGAAGCCCAAGCGCGCGTCGTCGGGCAAGCCCCGCAGCAAGCCCGCCAAGGGCGGCAAGGCTGCGGCACCGCCCGCGGAGTAGAACGGCCACCGGTCGCATCGCCGGCCGCCCGCTCCCGCCGGAGCGGAATCCTCCGAAGATTGGATTCCGTATGCGTCGTCGCACAGGGTGTCCAGTGTGCGCTTTCGCACCAATAACAGGTCTATAGTCGACCGATAGAGGTTGGACCACCACCTCGCGACGACCGCTCCGTCGAAAGCACCCCCACCGCATGTTCTCCATCCAAGCCCGCGCGTTCATCGCGGGGCTCGCCGCAGCTGCCGCCGTCGCGATGCCCGCCACCGCGTCCGCCGCCTCCTCGACCTCGTCGAGCTGCGCCGCCCAGACCGTCTCCCAGCCGTTCGCGGCCTACGGCGACACCAACAGCTACTGGCTCGCCCCCGACGGCGGCTTCGAGAAGGGCGCCGCCGGTTGGTCGCTCTCGAACACGAAGGTCGTGACGGGGAACGAGAGCCTCGGCATCCTCGCGGGCACGAAGTCGCTGCAGTTCGGCGGGACCGGTGTCCTCGGCCTCGCGCAGGCCACGACGCCCTCGTTCTGCGTCGACCCGAGCGACCCGACGTTCCGCTTCCTCGTGAAGAACTCGTCGGTGGCGAGCGCCGTGGCGACGTCGATCAACTTCACCGCGCCGAACGGCGCGACGCTCACCGTCCCCGCGAAGCTCAGCGTCTACGCGCTCGGCAGCTGGTCGCTGTCGGAGTCGCAGCCGCTCGCGACGGCGATCCCGTCGGTGTTCCTCCAGGGCGGCACCACGGCGACGATCACCTTCCAGGTCACCGGGGCCGTCTCCGCGGAGGGCCTGCGGATCGACGACCTCATGATCGACCCCTACCGCCGCGGGTAGGGACCACCAGGTTCGCGGGCCCGGACCCCGGTGGGCGGGGCCGGGCCCGTCTGAACGCCCCTGTGCCGAGCGGCGCAGGCGGCTTCACCACGCTTCGGCCGCGATCGCAGGCCCCGCCGCCGGCGGTGGTCAGCGGTTGCGGCCGTACTTGTCGTGCGAGCTGACCCACTCGTCCGCGACGACCGCGGCGCCGAGCGACAGCTCGCCGGCCACGACGGTGGCGGCGATGATCTCGACGAGCTTGAGCGCCTTGCCGGTGCCGTAGCAGTCCATCATCTCGAGGCACTCGCGTTGGGTGGCGAGGCCGGTGCCGCCGCCGTACGTCGCACAGATCACCGAGGGCAGGGTGATCGAGTAGTAGTAGTCGCCGTTCTCGCGGAGCTCGGCGTAGACGTTCGCGGCATGCGACTCGGCGACGTTCGCGGCGTCCTGGCCGGTCGCGATGAACATCGCCGTGAGACCGTTCGCCGAGTGCGACCCGTTGTTGATCGCACCCGAGAGCCAGTTGCCGACCGACCCCGAGATCTGCCGCATCCGGTAGAGCGCCGCGGCGGTCGTGTTGAGGTTCTCGCGGATGAGCTGGTCCGAGATCGTGATCTCGGCGATCACGCGCCGGCCGCGCGTCTGGAGGTTGTTGATCTGCGAGTGCTTCTTGTCGGTGGCGAGGTTCGCCTCGA
>JAVHXX010000592.1 GCA_031119595.1 Patulibacter sp.
CAAGGTGGTCAACCAGCTTCCCAACCGGATCAGCATCTCGGGCCACACCTCGGCGTGGCGGGCCTTGTACTCGTCGAGCCGCTCGGGCTTCACCTGGAGCAGGAAGCAGACGCGCTGCATCAGGCCACGCCCCATCCCTGGCCGGCGAGCGCCGGGGTCGCGAGGGCGTCGTCCGGAGCACCGGCAGCGGGCCGGCCGCCGCGGTCGCCGACGACCGCGAACGGCACGCCGAGGAGCTGGCAGACGCGTTCGATCTCGTCGATGCGATGGCCGACGCCGAGGGCCACATGATGGGTCGGACCCTCGGCGGACCAGCCTTCGAGGAACTCCGCCGGACGGAGACCGAACCGGAGCCGCGAGTTGGTGTTGCCGATGCGGAAGGTCGGGCCGGGGATCGACTCGCCCTCCGCGGCGATGAACTTGAGTCGGCCGTCGGCGGTCTGGGTGCAGCCGAGGATCGTGACCGGCCCCTGCTGGACCTTGAACTCGACCGACAGGCCCGCGCCGCGCTTGCCGTGGAAGACCTTGAGGCTTCTGAGCGTGGGCTGCTCGGCGGCGATCGCGAGGTGGCCCGGGCCGTCGTGGCCCATCAGGACGAAGTCCTCGTCGAGGTCGAGCGCGTAGTACTCGGTGAACGAGCCACCGGCGCCGAGCCGGTCGAGGATGAGCTGCGCGACGTTCGTCTTGAGATCGGCCTCGCCGGAGGTCGGGACACCACGAGCCGTGAGCAGCGAGTTGCCGACGATCACGCCCGCGCCGAGGCGCTCCTGCAGGTTGCCGTCGAGGCCGCGGTAGTAGTAGGTGAGGGCGTCGAGGCCGAAGTCGGCGACGAGGTGGTCGAGGCCGACCGCGACGCGCGAGGACCACTCGAGTTGGTCGTCCTCGATCGGCACGGCGATCGGGTCGCTCGAGGCGTCCGCGGTCGCGAACATGTCGTCGATCTCGACGCGCTTGGCGGCGATCTCCTCGGCGGTCGCGCGCTCCACGCGCACGGCGAGGTCGTCCATCTCGAGCACCTCGACGTGCGCGCCGAGCTGCCCGTGGAACATCGTGAAATCCGAGGCCATGTCGAGCATGCCGTTGTAGACGTGCCCGAGGAAGCCGATACGGCTCGTGCGGATGGC
This sequence comes from Patulibacter sp., assembly GCA_031119595.1. Classification (GTDB taxonomy): domain Bacteria; phylum Actinomycetota; class Thermoleophilia; order Solirubrobacterales; family Solirubrobacteraceae; genus JAGIBJ01. The sequence goes on from JAVHXX010000592.1 coordinate 1,125, forward strand.
GCGGGCCACGCCCGCGGCGCGCACCCAGGCGCCGATCTTCGACCACGCGCGGGGATCGTCGTCGATCGTGCCGGCGACGGAGTCGTAGGGCACCCGGGCGCGCGTGAACGCACCGGCGAGTTCGGGCACCGAGCACGCGGCGCAGTTCGCGAGCCACTCGGCGGTGTCGATCGACTCGTAATCGAGCGTGCGGGTCGGCTGGAGGCCGAGGAGCACGACGGGCACCTTCGCGGCCTGGACGGCGGGGAGCACCGTCGCGGAGGTGGCGTAGGTGACGACGTGGCAGAGGATGAGGTCGACCTGCTCGCGGGCGAACAGGTCGCCGGCGGCGCGCGCCTTCTCCACGGTGTCGACGAGCCCGGCCGAGATGACCTCGGCGCCGAGGCCGGCGACGTTCGCCTCGACCTGCGACTGGTAGCCCGCGCAGCGTGCCTCGAGGCCGTCGAACTGGGGCCAGTACGCCTCCAGGCCGATGCCGAAGACGCCGATCTTTCCGCGCACGTCGGTCACGCCGCTGCCTCCTCGTCGGTGGGGTCGTCCTCGGCGATCGCGCGCAGGTCCACCCCGTGGGCGGAGAGCGCGTCGAGCTCCTCGGTGGTGAAACCGGAGGCGAGGATGAGGTCGAGCTTGCGGAGCTGGTCGATGACGGCGAGGCCGCGGAGCCCGAGCTTCGAGCGGTCGACGAGCAGCGTGACGGTCTCGGCGTGCTCGATCATCGAGCGCTTCACCTCGGCCTCGAGCGGATCGGCGTCGGTGATGACGCCGCTCTCGGAGAGGCCCTTCACGGAGAAGAAGAGGCGGTCGGCGTAGTAGGAGTCGATCGCGTTCGTGGCGAGCGGGCCGACGAACGAGCGCGTGAGGCGGCGCATCGAGCCGCCGATGCCGATGAGCTCGACGGAGCGGTCGTGGTGGAGCGTGACGAGCTCCATGATCGGCTGGGAGTTCGTGATGAGCGTGAGCGCGATGCCACGGTCGAGCAGCGAACGGGCCACGTGGTACGCGGTCGAGGAGGAGTCGAGGAACACGCTCTCGCCCGGCGCCACGAGGTCGGCGGCGGCCTGGCCGAGGGTGGTCTTGCCGCCGGTGCCGCGGGCGAGGCGCGAGGCGAAGGAGTCCTCGTGGCTGGTGATCGCCGGGAGCACCGCGCCACCGTGCGTGCGGCGGGCGAGGCCCTGGCGCTCGAGCTCGGCAAGGTCGCGGCGGGCGGTCATCGCGGAGACGTCGAAGTCCTGCTGCACGCGGGCGACCGTGATCGCGGTCTCGGCGCGGAGGATCTCGACGATCCGGCGACGGCGCACGCTGGAGAGCGCGGCGGTGCGTTCGATGGGCTGGTCGGTCATGGCGTGGATCTCAGGGGAAGGGGGCTTCGGGACCGGGAGCGCGCGGTGGGCGCGCTCCCGGATCCGAATGCGATGCAGGTCGGGGGAATCCTGCGATGGATCGGTCGACTAGAAGTCGAACTTGTCGATGTTGGCCTTGTCGAACACCGTCGGCGGGCCGAGGACGATCTCGCCGTTCTCGCCGATGGTCTTCGAGCCGAGCTTGCCGGCGGTGAAGGTCTCACCGGACGCGCCCGTGATCTGGCCCGAGGCGAGGGCCGCAGCGGCGTAGCCACCGAGGTAGCCGACGTCCTCCGGGTTCCACAGCGCGAACGAACCGACGGTGCCGTCCTTGACGAACTTGCGCATCTGGTT
>JAVHXX010000593.1 GCA_031119595.1 Patulibacter sp.
ACCGTCGTGAAGGTCGCGGCGAAGGCCGGCCGGTCGGTCACGGTCACGCCGCGCCGCGGCAAGACGTTCACGTTCCGTGCCATCAGCGGCGGCACGACCGTCGCGGCCACCACACTCCGCGCGCACTGAGATCCCCGCGCGTGGGCCCCGTCGTGGGGGCGGCACCAGCTCGGGTGGGCTGGGTCGCCCCCACGGCCCAGCGGGGGCGCCGCGCGATCACGCGCAGCTGAGCCCGCCCCGGGCGTTGGCGGGCCTCAGCCCTCGTCGTCGCCCGGCCAGATCGGCCGGGGGCTGCGCTCCAGGCCGCGCAGGAACGACTCGACCATGACCACGGCGTCGTCGACGTCGTAGCCTTCCGACCGCGCTCGCCGTGCGGCGGAGATCACGATCGTGAGGTGCGTCTTCGCGGCGAGCGTGACGTCGATGTCCGTACGGAACTCCCCGCGCTCCTGGCCCGCGCGGATCATCGCCTCGGTGATCGGGAGGAACTCCTCGATGAGCTCGGCCCCCGGTTCGCGCTCCGTCGACAGGACGTGGCCGTAGACCGAGTCCATGCGGAACGCCTTCCGCAGGTACGCACCGAGCACCTCGGCCGTGGACTGGGCCGGTCGGCCGCGGCTGAGCCCGGGCTCGAAGAAGTGTTCGTCGAGCGAGGCGCGGCCCTCCTGCTGGACCGTCTCGATGAGCGCGGCGCGCACGGCGGCCATGTCGGAGAAGTGGCGGTAGACGGTCGCGCGGGAGAGCCCGGAGGCCTCGATCACGTGTGCGAGCGTCGCGTCCGGCTCATGGGCGAGCACCTGTGATGCTGCCTCGAGGATCCGCGAACGGTTGCGCTGCGCGTCGGTCCGGCGGGGTGTGTCGCTCACGCGCGCCCCACGGTGGCATCGGTCCCCGTCATGGTCGCGCACGGTACCCGCGGCGCGGGCGAACTGCGACAACGGTCTCGTCGGCCGTCCCCGGTTTCCCGTGTGCGCACGGCGTGTACGGCCATCGGCGCACCCGGCGGGTTGGTCATCACGGCGCCGGTGCGGGACGCTCCCAGACGTGACGGCCATCACGGTCGCCCGTGTCATCACGTCTGTCCCACCTCCCTCGAGGAACTCCATGTCACCCCTGTCCCACGGTCGCCCCGCGGCGAAGCTCGGCCTCGCGCTCGCGGCCGCCGCCGCCGCGGTCGCCATCGCGCCGGCCGCCTCCATGGCCGTCACCATCCCGGCCTTCTACACCCCGCCGTCCAGCCTGCCCAGCGGCAACGGCGACCTCATCCGCAGCGAGTCGATGAAGCTCGGCGTGAGCATCTCCACGCCCTCCGGCACCGCCACGCGGATCATGTACAAGTCGACCGACACGAACGGCCAGCCGGTCGCCGTCACCGGCGTGTACCTCGAGCCGTCGGCGAAGTGGCAGGGCTCCGGCCCGCGGCCGCTCGTCTCCTACGCCGAGGGCACCCAGGGTCAGGGCGACCAGTGCGCGCCGTCGTTCGGCCTCGAGTACGGCGTGCAGTCGTCGGCCGTCGGCTACGAGGTCCCGAACATCGGCTCCCTCGTGAACAAGGGCGTCGCCGTCGTCGTCACCGACTACATCGGCCTCGGCACCACGGACCGCATCCACACCTACGTGAACCGCGTCGACCAGGGCCACGCCGTCCTCGACGCCGCCCGCGCGGCCACGCACGTGCCCGGTGCGTCGATCAACAGCAGCTCGCCGGTCGGCGTGTACGGCTACTCGCAGGGTGGCGGCGCCGCGGCGTCCGCGGCCGAGCTCCAGCCGACCTACGCCCCGGACGTCAACCTGAAGGGCGGCTACGCCGGCGCCCCGCCCGCGGACCTGTCCGCCGTCATGGCGACCGCCGACGGCACCACGCTGACCGCGGTCATCGGGTACGCCATCAACGGCCTCGTGCAGACCTACCCGCAGCTCCAGCCGATCCTCGACGCGCAGACGAACGCGGCGGGCAAGGCGGCGCTGAAGGCCGTCTCGACCGGCTGCATCAGCGACGCGTTCGCCTACGCCTACAAGAAGACGTCCTCGTGGACGACCTCGGGCCAGTCGGTGTCGCAGATCGCCGCGTCCAACCCGCAGATCCAGTCGGTCCTCGCGGCACAGAAGATCGGCACCATCAAGCCGAACGTGCCGATGGAGATCGTCACGGGCACGAAGGACGACATCGTCGGCCACCCGCAGGCCAAGCAGCTTGCCGTCGACTGGTGCGCGAAGGGCGCGAACGTGAACTACGTCCCGGTCGTCCAGAACGTGAGCAGCTTCGGCACGAGCCTCAACCACCTCGGGCCGATGCTCACGAACGCCGCGCAGTCCCAGAGCTGGCTGCTCGCACGCCTCCAGGGCGTCGCGTCGCCGTCGAACTGCGGCTCGGTGCCCAGCCTGCCGTGACCCGGGCGGGCTCGCGGCGCCGTGACTGACGGCGCCCGGCACTTCCTGCGGGCGCGCCGATCCTCCGGGTCGGCGCGCCCGTCGCCGTTCCGGTGCCGCGCGCGCCGTGCGATTCAGACGGCGGTGCCGCCCGCGCCGCCGACGGTCACGACGCGACCGAAACCGAGTGGCGACGTCGCCGCGGCGGCGAGGTCGGAGCCCTTGTACGTGAGCTGGAAGCGGTAGAGCGCGAGCGAGTGCGGGGTGACGGTCACCGAGAGCCTGCGTCCCGTGACCTTCACCGGCACGGTGCGCGCGGCGACGTACCTCCCGTTCGACGCACGCCGCTCGATCGTCAGCGTGACCGGCCCGCGGCCCGGCGCGAGCGTGCAGCGCAGCGTGGTGCGCGTGTTGACCGGCAGCCGCTTCGGCACGGTGAGCG
>JAVHXX010000594.1 GCA_031119595.1 Patulibacter sp.
CTTCAAGTGGACGAAGGGCCAGAAGTTCCAGATGCCGGTCCGCTTCGTGCTGTCGGCCTTCGACGCCTACATCCCGCCGGAGTTCGCGGAGCACGCGGCGCGTACCGGGAAGGAGGTCGAGGCGTTCGTCCAGGACCGCACCGGCCACTTCCTCCCCGACGAGGATCCGAAGTACACCGCCGACCAGATCCGCGAGTTCATCCTGCCCGCGGCGACGCCGCTGCCGGCCGTCTGAGATCGGGCGCTGCCGGATTGTCCCCTCGCGGGGACGGTCTCGGTTGAGTCGTTGGCGCGGATCCGCTACGTATGGAAGCCCACCCACAGGCGGCCGTGACGCATGGGATCGCGGTCTCCTCCGTCCTCGGAGCGTCTCCCGTTGCCCCACCGCCCGCTCGCCGGGGTGCTCACCGCCCTCGTCCTCTCGCTGGTTCCGACCGTCGCTGCCAACGCCGACGCTACGTCACCGGCCGTGCCAGCCACCGTCGACCGTTTCGAACCGGACGACACCTCGGCGCAGGCCGCCCGCCTCACCCCACCGGCCTCGATCACGGCGTCGGTCGCCTCGGCCGACGATCAGGACTGGTACGCGTTCTCCGCGGCGCTGCCGCTCTGGATGATCCGGTCTGCGCCTGCCGTCGAGGGGATCGACGTCAGCGTGAGCTCCACGACGCCCCACTGCCTCGACCAGTTCACGGTGACGGTGTTCGGTCCCGGCCTGCCGGCCGCCGGTGATCCGGACTCGCCGGAGATCCCGGTCACGGGCGGCGGGCAGTACCTCGTGAGGGTCACCGCAGGCGCCGCCGGCGGGTGCGCGGCCAGCGGCGGCTACCGCCTCGAGCTCGCCTGGCACGACCTCGGCGCAACCGACGTCACGACCACGACGACCTCGGACGTCAAGCGAACCACCTGCGACTACTACGCGGGGCAGATCCGATTCTGGCGTTCGATGACCCGGGCAGGCAACAAGGCCGCACGCGCGGCGGCGGCGCGGCGGCTCGCCACCGAGGTCCTGGCCAGCCGACGCTATGGCGGCCCGTGACGGCCACCGCACCGCCACCACCGCGACCACGTCCCCGTCTCACCGTCGCCGCCGTCGGCGCGGTGATCGCCGTGGCCACCGCGGCGCTCGGGTTGGCGTACTCGCTCTCGCCGTCGTTGAAGCCCGACCCGGGCACGAGTGTCTCCGCAGAACTCCGGGTGATGACCGTGGAACCCGACGCACGCTACGGCGACTGGGTCGCGCGGCTCCCGGCGGCGCAGCGCAGAGACGCCGCCGGGATCCCGAAGGAGGTCCTCGATGCCCGCGGGTTCATCGTCTACCTGCAGGTCCAGGTCGACGGCCGCAAACGCCACGAGATCGAGATGACCCAGGGCCTGTACTCGGTCCGCTCCCGCGCGCAGCTCGTGGCGCCGGAGAACGTCCTCGGGTTCACCTCGGACACCCCGAGCGACCGCTGGGTGGCGACGGCGTTCGTCCACGACCCCGGGTTCGGAGAGAAGGTGTTCGGCCGGTACGAGCTCCTCGACCACGGCGTGATCCTGGCGTTCGCGGACACCACGGCACTCGCGTTCCCGACCCCGAACGGGGCCTGACGCGGGCCCGGCCCGGGTTCAGCGGTTGGCGCGGCGCGAGGCCTTCGCGCGCTTGGCCTTGGCCCGGTTCTTCGAGCGTTTCGTCTGCCCGCCCGGCGCCGCCTCGCCGGAGAACATCGTCTTCGGGGCGCCGCGGACCGACGTGTTGTCGATGGGCCGCTTCGCCGCACGGCGTGGGTCCGACGGGCCGGCGGTGACACGGGCGTCGCGGCCGATGAAGTACGCGGCGATGCCGATCACGACGATCGCCGCGCCGCCGAGCCAGACGACGAGAGGCAGGCTGCCGCCGTCGTTCTTGCCGGAGGCCTCGTCGGCGGCCTTCTCCGCTGCGGCGGCCTGCTGCTTGGTCTGGGCGGGCTCGATGAGGGACTGCGCGCCCGCCGGCACCGGCGCCGATGCGAAGACCACGCCGGTGCAGAGCACCACGGCGGCGAGGAGCGCCAGGAGGCGCCGGGAGGAGCGGAGAACTGTGACCGAGAGCACCACGACCGCGGGAGCGTATCGAACCGCCGGTCCTGCGTAGACTGGTGGGCATGGCTCAGCGGCAGCGTCAGGTCCGGATGCAACAGACCTCATCGATCAACTCGATGCAGGACCTCGAGCATCGTTCCGACGAGGAGCTCGAGAAGGAGACGCGCCACCGCGCCGCCGCCCAGGCCCTGCTCGGCGCCCGCGCCGCCCAGCGCTACGACGCGCCGAAGACCAAGGAACACTTCCAGCGCGCGATCGCCGCCGCCCGGCCGCAGGAGCGGATGCAGATCCGCCGCATGGCCGACGCGTCCATCGCCCTCGCCGAGCGTCGCCCCGACGCCCTCAAGGCCGCCGTCGAGCGGATGGGCCAGGAGGCGCCGAGCGGCCGCCAGCTCTTCATGCTGCGCGTGCTCTCGATCGTCGCGCCGCCGAAGAGCGCCGGCACCCTCGCCCGCGTCCGCGGCGTCCTCGCGGTGCTCGCGTTCATCGTCGTCGTCGCCCTCCTCTCCTACGGCATCGTGAGCCTCGTGCTCTGGCCCGTCGGGGTGAGCAGCGGCCCGCGCGTCTTCTACGCGTTCATGCTGATCGTGGTCGTGTTGATCGTGCTCTTCGTGCTCGGTCGCAGGCGCCAGCGCAAGGCCGCCGCCGCGGCGCCGGCCCGCCGCTGACCTCGGTGGCCGGCCCTCGCCGCACCGCCGTCCTCGCGGCCCGCGGCGCCGCACGTCTGTCCCGCGCCAGCGGTCGGGG
>JAVHXX010000595.1 GCA_031119595.1 Patulibacter sp.
GTTCCGCTCCGACCTACACGTTCACCGCGACCCGGGCCGGCGCGACCTTCGAGTGCGCCTACGACGGCGCGCCGTTCGCGCCGTGCACCTCACCGTGGACCCCGGCGCTCCCGGCCGACGGCGAGCATGACGTCCGGGTCCGCGCGACGGTCGGCGGGCTCACCGATCCGACGCCCGCGGTCGTGCACGTGGTCGTCGACACCGTCGCCCCGACGGCCGCGGTCACGATCGGCGCGGCGCCTGGTGGCGTGGCGATCGGCCCGGGCGTCTGGGCCGGGCCGATCTCGATCCGCATCGAGTCCTCCGACGCGGCGCCGTCGAGCGGCAAGGCGCTGGTCGGCTGCGCCCTCGACCCGCCTGCCGTACCGACGACCGCCGATGCCGTGCGCGCGGTCGGATGCCCGTCCCAGACCGATGCTCCTGGCGACCACGTCGTCTACGGCGTCGCCGTCGATGCCGCGGGCAACGAGAGCGTGATCGTCTCCTCGCGGTTCCAGATCCTCTCCGACCCCGACACGGTCATCACCGGCGGTCCGACCGGGACGTCCTGGACGACCACGCCGACGTTCACGTTCGCGTCGTCGGTCCCCGGGTCGACGTTCCGCTGCCAGGTCGACCACGGCCCGGTCGTCGCCTGCGCGAGCGGCTTCACGTTGCCGGTCCAGACGGTGGGAGGCCACGTCTTCTCCGTCGCGGCCGTCGGGCCGACCGGCGCGGTCGACCGTACGCCAGCCGTGCAGACCTTTGCGATCGGTGGCGTCGAGACGAAGGCGCTCGCGTGCGAGGTGCAGCACTGGAAGACCTCGGCGAAGACGAAGAAGAACTTCGTCAACGGGTGCACCGTCGAGCCTGCCGGCCACGCCTGCTCGCTCTACGAGGCGTGCACGCAGGGCGCGCCGGTCTGTCCGGTCGGGGCGCGCTGCACCTACACCTCGACGGCCAAACTGACGCTCGACGGCGTGAACTTCGGGACGCACGTCCACGCGTACGTCGCCCCGCAGGTCCTCGTGAACTTCGCCAAGGCCGCGCGGACGATCTACGTCACCGGGGGCGATCCGCCGGTCGCCCTCGCGGAGTGCTCCCGCAGCACCTCCGGCGGGGACTGCCCGCGCTCCACGACCGGCACGGTCATCGGGGACGGCACGGCGCCGTACCTCGTCTGCGCCGCGGACGCCTACAACGCCCCGCCCGCGAACGACCCCTACGCGAGATCGTCGCTCGGCCCGAACCAGACGGTCGCCTGCGACTGGTCGATGCGGATCGAGGCGGCAGCGACGGTCGTGCCGGTCGTCTCCGGCGCCGGGTTCTCGACCTACGTGCCGGGGCCGGGCACGGTGACCGCGGCGCCCGCCGGGAACGGCGGAAAGGGTGCCCGGCTCGCGACAGCCGCGCGGGCGCCGAAGCGCGCCGGCAAGACGAAGGGGTCGACATCGAAGACGGCCGCGCCGTTCAAGGCGCTGACGGTGACCGCCAAGGCGGCTGGGCCGGTCGCCTTCAGGCCCGTGCTCAGCAAGACGGCGCGGGCCACCTACCGGCGCACGGGCAAGCTCGCGCTGCGCGTCACGCTCACGTTCACGCCCCAGACCGGCACGCCCGTCACGGCCACGACGACGATCACGCTCCGCCAGGCCAAGGCCCTCCCGAAGACGAAGCCGTATCGCGGCCGCTGACGCACCGCCGGCCGCCGGGCGCGGCCGATACGGTGCGGCGATGAGCGCCCCGGAGAGCATCAGTCCGCGCGGGGTCCCGCCGATCCGCCCGGACTGGCTCGTCGATGCGGCGTGGCGGCTCGCGGATCTCGGACTGAACGCCCTCCGCGCGGCCCCCGAGGACACGTACTACGAGCTCACCGACACCGTGGACGGCGATCGCTGGCGGTTCCGTTCGGAACCGCTCGGCCGGACCTGGAGCACGTCCGTCGAGCACGACGCGGACCTGTTCATCCCGACCGACACCGCCGCCGCGACGCTGCGGGCCGGATTCCAGTTCACGCCCTGGTGGGAAGACGGCCGCCGCTGCGTGCAGGTCCGCGTCGAGATCGGTCCGCGCGGCCCGGTCACCTTCGATCCGGAGAACTGGTTCGTGGTGCTGCCACTGCCGGGCGCCGAGCGCCCCGACCTCGCGGGGGTCACGCGTGGCGCCTGGTCGGTCCTGGACTCGCCGGGCAGCGCCCCGGCGCCAGCCCATGTGGATGCACTCGTCGGGCACACGCTCGGCCTCGGCGACCTCTCCGTGCTCAAGCCCGGCGCGTCGGTCCCGGAGCTCCTCCTGCACGCCGCCGAGCTCAGGGCCAAGGGCGGGGTGTTCGGCCGCAGGAAGCTCGTGCCGGCCTGGGACGAGGGCCTGCTCGCCAGGATCGAGGCCGACGGCCCGCTCGACCTCAACTGGACCGGTGCGCAGTCCCTGCCCGAGGCGATCGAGCGCGGCACCCTCACGATCGAATCGGTCGAGCCGGGCGACGGCCAGATCACGTTCCGCGGCGACGGCGATGCGCTCACCGTGACCGGCACGTCGCTCCGGGTTTCGGCGGCTCGCCTGGCATGATGCCCGGCCTATGGCATTCGCCCTGCTGAACCCGGCGACCCCGGTCGCGATCCTCTGCGGCGGGCGCGGACTGCGCCTCGGCGCGCACGACGCTCCCAAGCCCCTCGTCCCGATCGGGGGCCGGCCCGTCATGGGCCACGTCATCGACACCTACGTCGCGCAGGGCGCCCGTCGGTTCGTCCTGCTCGGTGGCCACCGTGTCGACGAGGTCCGCGCCTGGGTCGATGGGGAGGACTGGCCCGAGGGCGTCGAGCTCACCGCGG
>JAVHXX010000596.1 GCA_031119595.1 Patulibacter sp.
CCGCGACATGGGTCCGATCGCCCGCTACCTCGGCCCCGAGGTCCCCAGCGAGACGCTCATCTGGCAGGACCCGCTCCCCGCGGCGCCCGCCACCACGATCGACGCGGCCCAGATCGCCGACCTCAAGGGCCAGATCCTGGCCTCGGGTCTCTCGGTCGCCGAGCTCGTCTCGGCGGCGTGGGCCTCGGCCTCGTCGTTCCGCGGCAGCGACAAGCGCGGCGGCGCGAACGGCGCCCGCGTGCGCCTCGAGCCGCAGAAGTCCTGGGAGGTCAACGATCCGGCCCAGCTCGCGAAGGTCATCTCGACCCTCGAGGGCATCCAGGCGTCGAGCGGCACCGGCGTGTCCCTCGCCGACCTCATCGTGCTCGGCGGCGCCGCCGCGATCGAGCAGGCCGCGAAGGCCGGCGGTGTCGACGTGGAGGTCCCGTTCACCCCGGGGCGCGTCGACGCGACGGACGACCAGACCGACCACGCCTCGTTCGAGGCGCTCGAGCCGACCGCGGACGGGTTCCGCAACTGGATCGGCGAGCGTCAGCGCCTCACGGCCGAGTACCTCCTGCTCGACCGCGCGAACCTGCTCACGCTGTCCGCGCCGGAGACCACGGTCCTCGTCGGCGGCCTGCGCGTGCTCGGCGCGAACACCGCCGGCTCGACCGAGGGCGTCTTCACCGACAAGGTCGGGACCCTGACGAACGACTTCTTCGTCAACCTCCTCGACCTCGGCACCGAGTGGTCGCTGAGCAAGACGCTCCCGGGCGTCTACGAGGCCCGCCGCCATGGCAGCGACGAGGTCGTCTGGACCGGCAGCCGCGTCGACCTCGTGTTCGGGTCGAACTCCGAGCTGCGTGCGCTCGCGGAGGTCTACGCCTCGGCCGACGCCGGCGAGAAGTTCGTCCGCGACTTCGTTGCGGCCTGGTCGAAGGTCACCGACCTCGACCGCTTCGACCTGGCCTAGGCCGGGAGGGCCGCAGCGCGGCCCACGGTATGCACCTCTGTTCGCCCGGAATTCTGGGCGATCAGAGGTGTTACAGCCGCTCGACACGCCCCGCAGCTCGTGGCATGCTGCCGCTCATCGATCTCGAGTCCGAAGGCGTCATGTCGACTTCATCCGCACCCTCCATGCTCGGCCTCACGCAGCTCAGCGTCGAGTACAAGTCCGGGCAGTCCGCGCTCGGGCACCACTGGAAGATCCTGGCCGGTGACGAGCAGCAGATCGGCCGCACGCGCCGCGTCTACCACGGCGCCGGCGGCAAGATCGGCAAGCGCCTCGCCGTCGCCACGGGCCTGAGCACCGCCGGGTCGGTCGAGATCAACGTCGAGGACGCCGCCGGCGACCACGTCGCCACGATCACCGGCAAGGGCGGCGAGCGCCGCATCGCCACGCTCCTCACGCCCGACGGCAAGGAGATCGGGAAGGCGTCGCACACCGCGGGCGTCGACATCGACCTCATCGACGCGGGTGGCACCGTGGTCGGCAAGATCCTCACCCCCGCGGACACCACCGAGGCCAAGGACGACCGCGCCGGCGTGCCCTTCCCCATCGAGGACGCCGCGGGCACGAAGATCGGCGAGCTCGCTCGGTGGCGCCATCAGCCGAATGCCCTTCCGAGCCTGACCGGCCAGCTCGTGAGCGACTGGATCGGCCTCTACAACAACTCCGAGAACGCCTACGAGGCCGAGCTCACGCGCCACCGGGGCTTCAGCAACTCGGCCGTCTACAGCGTCGTCCTCGACCCCGCCGCGACGATCGCCGAGCCGCTCCGCACGCTGGCGATCCTGTCGCCGGTGCTGTCGGGGTACCTGTACTAGGCAGCGATACGCCGTCGCGGTCGCCGACCCGGGGCGGCGGAGGGTCGGAGCGACCCTCCGCCGCGGATCAGCCGAGCGCGCTGGCGTCCGGCGGGACGTCGACCGCGTGCTCCCGGAGCACCTCGACGGGCACGATCTCGAGGGCCCGTTCGTGGGTCGAGGCGAGCACCACGTAGGCCGCGGCGCCGTCGTCGTGGGCACGGAGCCAGTTCGCGGCGGTCACGCACCACCGGTCGCCCGGTTTGAGGCCCGGGAATCGGAACTGCGGCATCGGTGTGACGAGGTCGTTGCCGATGCTGCGCTGGTGCGCAAGGAACTCCTCGGTGACCACCGCGCAGATCGTGTGGCTCCCGAGGTCCTGGGATCCGGTCGTGCAGCAGCCGTCGCGGAAGAACCCGGTGAGCGGGTCGGTGCCGCACAACTCGAGGTCGGTGCCGAGGACGTTGCGATCGCTCACGACGCGAGTATCGCGCCGCGGGCCGCCGCGCGTGGCGAATCGGCCGGGCTGGCGCCCAGATGGCGACCCGGGGGTGCGCCGGGTCGCACCACCCGAGGCGCGAGCCGGGCGTGATCGGCCCCGGAAACACGAAAGGCCCCGCCGGAGCGGAGCCTTTCAGGAAGCCGACGGTGGGATTTGAACCCACGACCCCTTCATTACCAGTGAACAAAACGTGCCGATCCAAAGAATCGAGTTCGGTCGCCTCGAACCCGAAGTGGTTGAGCCACAGACAACCTGCAGCGGTGGCAGAGGCCGGACGGTCGTCTTCCGCTTGCCCGTCGGCTCCTCGACGACCGGCTCGCTCACTCTCGGCGCGGCCGGCGCGGCCACCGTCGGTGCGGTCGCTCAGGCTGCTCACGGCCACACGCCGGGCGTTGATCTCCTGCGCGTCCCGTTGGGCATTGGAACCCTATTGCGCCGCGCAGCGGATCAGGTAGCTTGGCGCGCTATGGAGTTGTACGACAACCCGGCCGGACGCCTCCACGCTGCCCTAACC
>JAVHXX010000597.1 GCA_031119595.1 Patulibacter sp.
CCCCCTATGGCATGCAGGTGCACGCGCCGTGGGCACTGGCGGTCGGTGCGCGCCTCCGCGAACGCCACGGCATCGACGGCGACGCGATGGCGGCCGACGACGGCATCGTGGTCCGGATCCCCGAGACCGACGCCGAACCCCCTGGTGCCGACCTGTTCGTGTTCGAACGCGACGACCTCGAGGCCCTGGTGACGGACGAGGTCGGTGCGTCCGCGCTGTTCGCCGCACGGTTCCGCGAGTGCGCGGCCCGGGCGCTGCTGCTGCCCCGGCGGAACCCCGGGCAGCGATCGCCGCTCTGGCAGCAGCGGCAGCGAGCATCGCAACTGCTCGAGGTCGCGCAGAAGTACCCGTCGTTCCCGATCGTGCTCGAGACCGTGCGCGAGGTCCTGCAGGACGTGTACGACGTGCCGTCCCTGCTCGGCATCGCGGACGACATCGCCGGGCGTCGCATCCGCCTGGTCGAGACCGAGACGGAACAGCCGTCGCCGTTCGCGCGCTCCCTGCTGTTCGGGTACGTCGCGGCGTTCATGTACGAGGGCGACACCCCGCTCGCCGAACGCCGGGCAGCAGCGCTCTCGCTCGACTCGACCCTGCTCGGGGAGCTGCTCGGGCGGGCGGAGCTCCGCGAACTGCTCGACCCCGCGGTGATCGCGTCCGTCGAACGCGACCTGCAGCGACTCTCGCCGGACCGCCGCGCCCGCGATGCCGAGGGGATCGTCGACGTGCTCCGGCTCGTCGGCGCGCTCGACCTCGACGAGGTCGTAGACCGGAGCTGGCTGGCTCCAGCAGATGCCGATGCGGACCGCTCGGCTGCGACCACGACCGTGCAGGGTGCACTCACGGCACTCGAGCGGGACCGCCGCGTGCTGTCGTTCTCGCACGCGGGGGCCACCCGGTGGGCCGTGATCGAGGACGCCTCCCGCCTCCGGGACGCTCTCGGGGTGCCGCTGCCGATCGGCGTCCCGACGGCGTTCGTCGAACCGGTCGCCGATCCCCTCGGCGACCTGATCGGCCGGTACGCCCGGTCGCACGGCCCGTTCTCGGCGCAGGACGCCGCCGCCCGCCTCGGACTCGGCATCGCCGTCGTGCAGGACACCCTCCGTCGGCTCGTGGCCGACCGGCGGGTGGTCGAGGGCGAGTTCCGTCCCGATCGCCAGGGCGCGGAGTGGTGCGACGCCGAGGTGCTCCGCCGCATCCGCACGAAGTCGCTCGCGGCGCTCCGGCACGAGGTCGAACCGGTGTCGCCGGACACCCTCGCGCGGTTCCTGCCGGCGTGGCAGCACGTGCACACGCCCGGCACCCGAGGCGGACTGCGCGGCGTCGACGGCGTGCTGCAGGTCATCGACCAGCTCGCCGGGGTCGCACTGCCGGCCAGCGCGTGGGAGACCCTCGTGCTGCCCGCTCGCGTCACGGACTACGCCCCGAGCATGCTCGACGAACTGACCGCCACGGGCGAGGTCCTCTGGTCCGGCGGCGGCACCCTGCCCGGCAACGACGGCTGGGTGCGGCTGCACCTCGCCGACACGGCGGCGACGACCCTCGCCGAGCCGTCGGGCGACGAGACCACCGAACTCCAGCGTGACGTGCTCGGCGCACTCGCGGGCGGCGGCGCCTACTTCTTCCGGCAGCTCGGGCAGGCCGTGGGGAGCACCGACGACCAGGCGCTCTCGACCGCGCTCTGGGACCTGGTGTGGGCGGGCCAGATCACCAACGACACCTTCGCCCCGCTGCGGTCGATGCTCGGCGGCAAGGCGAAGAGCACGAGCGCCCCGCGGGCACGGGCGTACCGCGGTCGTCGTCGCCCGACGATGCCGACGCAGTCCGGCCCGCCGTCGGTCGGCGGCCGCTGGTCCCTGCTGCCCCTGGCCGAGTCGGACGCCACCGTGCGCGCCGCCGCGACCGCCGAACAGCTGCTCGAGCGGTACGGGGTCGTGACCCGCGGCGCCGTGCAGGTCGAGGGCGTCCGCGGCGGGTTCGCGGGCGTCTACCGCGTGCTCTCCCGGTTCGAGGAGTCCGGACGTGCCCGGCGCGGGTACTTCGTCGAGGGGCTCGGTGCGGCGCAGTTCGCCACCGGGCCGACCGTGGACCGGCTCCGCACCTACGCCCGGGACCTCGACGAGGACGAGCGCGCCGACCCGGACCGGAAGCGCGAGGCCCTCACGCTGGCCGCGACCGACCCGGCGAACCCGTACGGAGCGTCACTGCCCTGGCCGAGCGATGCTCCTGCCGACGGGGCCGGCGCCGACGAGCCGGCGGACGACACCGCCACGAAGTCCCGCGGGCACCGCCCGGGTCGGAAGGCCGGCGCCCTCGTGACGACGGTCGACGGGAAGCTCGCGGTGTACGTCGAGCGCGGCGGCAAGTCCGTGCTGACGTTCACCGACGACCCGGCGGACCTCTCGGTCGCCGCTGCCTCCATCGCGGCGTCGGTCCGGAGCGGGCTCGGCAAGCTCTCGGTCGAGCGAGTGGACGGCGCCTTCGTGCTCGAGTCGCCGCTCGGCGCCGCGCTCCGGGAAGCCGGGTTCACCGCGACACCGCAGGGGGTCCGGCTCCGTGCCTGAGGACGAACGTGCCTGAGGGCGACACCGTCTTCCGCGCTGCCCGACGGCTGCACACGGCGCTCGCGGGGAAGGTCCTCACCCGCAGCGACTTCCGCGTGCCGGCGTTCGCGACGCTCGACCTCGTCGGCCGCACCGTCGACGAGGTCGTCCCTCGTGGCAAGCACCTCCTGCACCGGATCGGCGACCTGACCGTGCACTCGCACCTCAAGATGGAGGGGCGGTGGGACGTCTACGCCC
>JAVHXX010000598.1 GCA_031119595.1 Patulibacter sp.
CGTCGAGGACGAACAGGTCCGCGGGGCGCTCGGAGTGGAGCGCCAGCGCACGGGCGCCGTCGGACGCGACGCGTGCCTCGTATCCCGCGCGCACCAGGTACCGCGCGACGACCTCACTGATCGTCGGCTCGTCGTCCACGACCAGGATCGAGGCACGTGCGGGTGAGGCTGGGGTCCGTCCGTTCACATTTTCACCGTACGCGCGCCCCATTACAGAGCGCGAACATTCCGTTTCGAGATGGCCGCTCGGCGCGTTCGGTGTGCTATTTCGCCGTGGCCTTCTCGACCTCGGCTTGGGCCTTCTCGAGTTCCTTCTGCGCGGTCGCGAGCGCCTTCCGTGCGTCCTTCTGCGTCTGGGCGGTGTCGCGTTTGGCCTGGTCGATGGCGGCCTGGGTCGCCTTCTTCGCCGCGGCGGTGGCTGCAGCCTGCGCTGCCTTGGCCTTCGCCGCCGCCTTCTGCTTGGCCTCGTCGGTGGCGTGCTTCGCCGCGTCGTCGACCGCGGTCTTGACCTTCTTCCCGATCCGGTCGCCCGCAGCCTTCTGCTCGGCGAGCACCTTCGCGGTCGCCGCGTCCGAGGCGGCACTCGCCTTCTTCGCGGCCGCCGCCGTCGTCGTGTCGACGACGTCGTTCGCCTGCCGGGCCCGCTTCTCCACGTCGGACTGACCACATCCGGACAGGGCGAAGGCGCCGATCGATGCGGCGGAGAGGAGCAGCGGGAGGCGGGCGGCCTGCATCGATCCAGGCTACCCCCGAGCCCGCACGCCGGAGCCGGTCCGCGGTGGAAGTGTCGACATCACGCCGGAAGGCAGTTTTTCTATTGACACTCAATGAATCACTGCCGAAATGCGCCTTTATTGAGCGATGTTCAACGCGGGCGGAAAGTCCATTACCCGAGCGGTAATTTCGATAACCTGTGCGCATGAACACGCAGGCCCAGGTCCCGGGGAGCCCTGAGTGTGTCGAGCACCTCGGCGACGTCACCTTCCTCGGGTCGTACCTCGCCCACTGGGGTCGCGAAGCCGCCTCAGCACCGGCCGTCAGCTATCACGATCATTCGGTCAGCCGCCACGGCACGGTCCAGACGACCACCTTCGGCGAGCTCGATCTGTGGACCCGCGCCCTGGCCGCCCGGATCACCGAGCTCACCGAGCCCGGTGACCGTGTCGCGATCCTCACGCCCCAGAGCGGCGAGTACGTCGCCGGCTTCCTCGCCGCCATGCGGACCGCGGTCATCAACGTCCCACTGTTCGCTCCCGACCTCCCCGGCCAGGCATCACGCCTCGAAGCCGTGATGGCGGATTGCACCCCGACGCTCGTCCTCACCACACGGGCCAAGGTCGATCTGGTCCGCGCGTTCGTCGCCGAGCACGGCGGTCTCGACGCGGACCGCGTCCTCTGCATCGACGACTTCGCCGGCGACCCGGACGGCCTCGCCTCCTCCTACATCGCGCCGTCGGTCTCGATGGACGACGTCGCCTACCTCCAGTACACGTCCGGCTCGACGCGCCTGCCGGCAGGCGTGGTGCTCACGCACCGCAACCTCGTCGAGAACGCGTTCCAGCTGCGCGCCGGCCACCGCCTCGACTTCCGTCGCGAGACCTGCGTCTCGTGGCTGCCGCTCTTCCACGACATGGGCCTGCTCATCGGCATCTGCGGCCCGATCATCGGCGGCTTCGAGAGCGTCCTCCTCGACCCCGTCGCGTTCATCATCAAGCCGCGCCGCTGGCTCGAGGCCCTCGACGGCCGTCGAGAGGTCATGACCGCCGCCCCGAACTTCGCCTTCGACTACGTCGTGAAGCGCGTCAAGCCCGAGGATCGCGCCGGCCTCGACCTCTCGGGCGTGCGCGGGTGGAGCAACGGTGCCGAGCCGATCCTCCCGGAGACCCTCGACCGGTTCGTCGAGGCGTTCAGTGCCAACGGCGTCGTGCACCGCGCGATGAAGCCGACGTACGGCCTCGCCGAGGCGACCGTGTTCGTGTCCGTCACGCCGGTCGACGAGGGCCCGACGATCATCCAGGTCGACGCGGAGCGGCTCCAGCACGGCATCGCCGACCGCACCCCGCCGATGAACGGCGGCCGCCAGGTCCCGCTCGTCTCCAGCGGCACCGCCATCAACCAGCTCATGGTCATCGCCGACCCCGACACGGGCCGCCGTCTCGCTGACGGAATCGTCGGCGAGATCTGGCTCCGCGGCCCGAACGTCGGCCAGGGCTACTGGCAGAAGCCGGCCGAATCCGTCGGTGTCTTCGGCGCGACCCTCGGCGACCCCGGCGACGTCCCCGCCGACGACTGGCTCCGCACCGGCGACCTGGGCTTCCTCATCGAGGGCCGTATCTTCGTTACCGGCCGCATCAAGGACCTGATCATCATCGACGGCCGCAACGTCTACCCCCACGACGTCGAGTACACCGTCGACGCCTCCCACCCCGCGCTCGCCCAACGTCGTCTCGCCGCGTTCTCCGTGCCCGGCCCCACCGGCGAATCGATCGTCGTCGTCGCCGAGCGGTACAAGGGCGCCGACGTCGACGCCGCAGGCGCCCAGGCCGTCGCCGCCGCCGCCCGCGCCGCCGTCTCCCAAGACCACGCCGTCGCCCTCCACGACTTCGTCCTCGTCGAACCCGGCACCATCCCCTGGACCTCCTCCGGCAAGATCGCCCGCGCGGCGACCCGGACGGCGTACCTGGACGGGGCGTTGTCGGTGGTTGGCGGGTAAAAAAGGGTTTGGTGGGTCGGGGCGGCTTGCGGGTCGGCCTTCGGCCTGGGTTGGGCTTCGCCCGGG
>JAVHXX010000599.1 GCA_031119595.1 Patulibacter sp.
CTCCCGCACCACGCCGGCCTGCTCGGCGGCGCGTTCGCGGGCGATCCCCGCACGGTCGGCGGCGCGCTCGGCGACGGACGACGCCGCTGCGGCGAGCCGGTCTCGACTCGCGGGCTCCGCGCCGGGCAGGTCCGGGGCGGGCGCCCCGACGGCCGCCTCGCGCTCACCGGGCGCTTCGGGGAGGACGGCGTCGTCGTCGACGGCCCCCGGATCCGGGGCGACGCCCAGCGATCCGAACGTCTCAGCGACCTGGATGGCTTCCGCATCCGCGGCGGCTGGCTCGGAAGCAGGTTCGGCGTCGGTGAGCAGCGGCGGAATCGGCAACGGAGCGGCCGTCTGCACCTCGGTGTCGGGCCCGTCGGCGTCGGGGCCGGTTCGCACCTCGGTCGGTGCCTCCTGGTCGAGCCCCTCGGCCGCGTCGGCGACGCGCTCTGCCGCGTCGTCCTGGGGTTCCCGCTTCCCGTTCCTGGCCATGCGCCGGACGCTAGCCGGAAACCATGAACGCCGCCTCACACGCAGGCCCATGCGACCCGCGCGCGGCCGGTCGCCGATTGACCTCGCGCACCCGGTCTGACACAACATGAGGCGCACGCGACCCCCGGCGCGCGCAGCGCCCGTCCCCGTTCGGCCCCGCGGTGCCCAGCCGCCGATCCATGCTGCTCCCGTCCGCTCTCTTCCGCCGCGCGTCGCGGATCGTCGCCATCATCATCACCACCCTGGTGCTCGTCGGCGCAGGGGCGTCGCCCGCGCTCGCCGGGTCGTACCACTACGTCGCGTGCGAACTGCCGAACGGCGCACCGGTGCCATCCGGCGACTGGGCCACCGAGTACGGCGTGATCGGCCCCGGGGTCGACTACTGCACGCAACAGGGGTACGCCTACTTCGAACTCGGTCCCGCCCAGACCGGCACGACGTCGTGGACGGGACTCGGCATCACGATGCCGAACGGCTCCGGCCTGCGCGCGACCGCGATCGCAGCGAATCGCTGGGTCCGGACGAACGCCGGCGACAGCGACGACTACGCCGCCACCCCGACCTACCAGGTGCGCTACGGCGTCGACCACCGGTGGTTCGAGAACGGGACCACCCCGCTCGACACCTGCGCGTACGCCGCGGGCTGTACGGGATTCGCATGGCCCGACTACAGTTCCGCGCCCGCCGACTGGAGCGCGACCATCCCCGGGGGCGCCACCTTCGTCGGCTTCGCCCTCGCCTGCCTCGGCGATCCGGGCGGCGCATGCCGCACGTTCGGCGGGGGCCGCGCCCATCTGCGGATCAACCGCCTCGACCTGACCGTGGCCGACGACGCCGCGCCCGTCGTCGCCGCCCCGTCCGGGACGGTGCTGCAGCCCGGCGGGCGGTCGGGGATCGAATCGCTGACCTTCGCGGCGAGCGACAGCGGCTCCGGCGTGTACCAGGGCATCGCGAGCGTCGACGGCGTGGAGGTGGCACGGACGCGGGCGAGCGGTGGCGCAGCCTGCGCATCGGTCGGTTCGGTCGCGGGCACCGACCTGGTCTTCTCCCGTCTGCAGCCGTGTCCCGCGAGCGTCGGGCTGTCGCTCTCGATCGACACGCGATCGCTCGCCAACGGGCACCACGTGCTGACGGCCGTGGCCCGCGACGCCGCGGGCAACCTGAGCAACGCGATCACCCAGGACATCACCGTCGACAACGTCCCGCCGACCGTGCCCGCCACGGTCGTCCCGAACGGCACCGGTGGCCAACCGGGCACCGCCCGCCTGGGTCGACCCGGCGAGAAGCGCACGCTGTCCGCGCGCTACCGGGCGGTGTCGGCGATCACCGGGACGCTCCGCGATACCGCGAACGTGCCGATCGCCGGGGCATCGATCGACGTCGACCAGCGGATCGCGACCGCGTCGGGTGCGTGGGTCCGGGTCGCCACGGTCGTCACCGATGCCAAGGGCGTCTACCGGTACGTGCCGACGACGGGGTCCAGCCGAAGTGTCCGGTTCTCGTACGCGCCCGTGGTGGGCAGCATCAGCTACACCGCGGCACGCACCGTGGCGGTGAAGGTGCGGGCCGGCATGACGATATCCGCCCCGAAGGCCGTCTCACCGCGGGGCCTCATCGCGATCCGCGGGCGGGTGAAGCTCGATGGGATCCCGAAGCACGGAACGCGCGTGGAGGTGCAGGCGATCGTCAACGGCGCATGGAGGACCGTCGCGAACCGGCCGATCGCCGCGAACGGCACGTGGACCTACCGGCATCGCCTGACGACCGCTCGCAACACGACGCTCTCGTTCCGCGCCCGCGTGCTCGCGTCCGGTGACCTCCCGACCGCCGAGTCGACGAGTTCCGCGGTACGCACGCGCGTGCGCTGAGGACCGCCCCACACCGCAACCGGGCATCGCCCGGAAACGACGAAGGCCCCGCCGGGGCGGGGCCTTCGTGAAGAGTGGGCCTAACAAGACTCGAACTTGTGACCTCACGCATGTCAAGCGTGCGCTCTAACCAACTGAGCTAATCGCGCGCTGCGGTACTGCGGTGCAGCAGATTAGCAGCGGATCCCGGATCGCGGCGCGCGGGTCCCGGGAGGGCCCCGGACGGTCGAAGTCGCTACATTGCCGAGGTCTCGGCACCGTGGCGGAGTGGTTACGCAGCGGCCTGCAAAGCCGTGTACACCGGTTCGATTCCGGTCGGTGCCTCTGGACGACGACGGCCCGCGCTCACGAGCGCGGGCCGTCGTCGTGGCGGGGTGCGGCGGCCCGCCCGCGGCCGGCCCGGAGCCCGCCGGTCGAGGCGGACCGGGAC
>JAVHXX010000600.1 GCA_031119595.1 Patulibacter sp.
GTCCGCAGGGTGAGGCCGGGCCCACGGGCGCCGCGGGACCTGCCGGCCCCGCGGGCAAGACGGGTCCCGCCGGGCCCGCCGGCGCGCCGCCTGCTGCCGAGGCCGATCTCCCGGCGTACGTCGGCCGGTTCGTCGTCGAGATCGGCGGCACGTCCGTACCGATCACCGATCTGCGCGGCTGCACCGTCCACCTGTGGAGGACGGGCAACGACCACGACAAGAACTGCCGCTTCACGATCACCGCCATCACGCCCGCGGTCCTCAGCTATCTCACGAACCTCTGGAGCTCGGGCGGCTATCTGCTCCACCCGGACATCCCGATCGTCGAGATCGATGCCAGCGGCAACCGTCTCACGCGCTACACGCTCAAGAGCACGAGCATCGCGTCGGCGGCGCTCACCCCGCTCGACATCGCCTCGACCGGCACGGTCGGCGTCGAACTGGAGCTGGTCAGCGAGGTCCGCGACCGCACTTCCGCCACGGGGAACGTCGGCACGCTGCCAACGGCGTCGCTGCGCAGCTCGGCGTTCCGCGTGGACCTCGACGGCATCCCGCTCACGCTGACCTCCATCGACCCGGTCTCGTGGATCAACGACGTCGTGAAGCCCGCGGGCTCCTACCACGTCGCCAACATCCGGACGGGCCCCGGCACGCTCACCGTGGCGCCCGCGTCCGCCAAGCCGATCCTCGACTGGCTCGCCGACGTCAAGGCGCGCACAACGGTCGGCGCGAACCCGGGTGGTCTGCTCGGGGGTTCCGGCATCAACGGCCCGACCCGCGGGCTCACGATCTCGCTCCTCGCCGCGAACAACCGCGACGTCGCGATGCACCAAACCTGCAACGCCGTCCGCCCCATGACCGACATCAGCCCCTTCGCGACCGCCGCCGGGCGGCTCTCGCTCGAGATCGCCTCGGACGGCTACTGCCGGCTCGAAGCCGGGTAGGGGTCAGGGGCGGGCCTTGCCCGCGGCGACCGCCCGGTCGAGCTTGTCGAGGGCACGCTGCGCGACCTTGACGCGAGCCCGCTGCAGCTGCGATGCGTCGTCACGCTTCCGGGTGGTCGGGAGCGCGGCGAGCGCCTCGAGCGCCGGGCGGGCCCGGACCGACTTGAGATCGGAGAGCGCATACAGCGCGGGCATCCCGACCTCGGGGTCGTCCAGCAGCTCGAGACAGAGGTCGACCGCGCGGGAGTCCTTCACGTGGTGCAGTGCCCAGAACAGGGAGACCCGATCTGCGCCGTGACGCGGGTCGCGGATCAACTCCGCGAGGCGGTCGAACTGCGGATCGCGCGCGAGGGACGAGAGCGCACGACCGAGCGCGGTCTTGAGTCGACGCTGCTCGCCGAGTGCCTCGGTCATGGGTGTGGTGCGGTCCGCGAGGTCCGGCGAGTGGAGCTCGGCGTAGGCGTCGAGCATCGGACCCGTCGCGAGCGTTCGGAGTCGCGGATCGGCGACCGCATCGGCGATGGCGGCGCGCAGTTCAGGGTCGTCCTGCTCGGCGAACCAGCGAGCAGGATGCCCGCGGCACGTCGGGCGTCGGCCGGCGCCTTGACCGACGACACCGACCAGTTCCCCAGCGCGAACGTGCCGAACCCCGCCTCGCGGAGTTCGCGTTCGCACGCGGCGAAGAGCCGACCCGACGATGCCGGGAGCGCCGTGCCGGGCGCAGGGGCGTCATGGAGTCGGCTCACGAGTTCCCACACCCACCGCACGGTGCCGTCGACGTCCCGGTATTCCTCGACGATGGGGCTCACGGCTTCGCCGTCGCCGCGCGCCGCGATGGCCTCCATCTCGGCACGTACCCCGCCGACCTCGCGGACCCCGCGCGGCACCATGTTCATGACCCCCTGCGCGTACGCCGCGGCGAGGTCCGGGCGTTCGCCGCGGCCCTCGACTCGCGCGCGAGCGAGGAGGTAGCGCAGCTGGGCCGCCCGCTGGATGGCGATCACCATGCCGTCGTCGACCGCGAGGTCGAGCAGCGCCGTGGCCTCCCCGTCGTCGCGTCCGGTCGGATCGGCAGCGAGCAGTGCGGCGAGCGCGAGCCCGCAGTTCCACTCGTGGTTCCCGTCGCCGCGCTCCGCCTCCACCGACCGTCGGTAGTGCTCGATGGCAAGGTCGATCTCGCCGCGGTCCTGGTGGTACGTGCCGAGGTGCTCGTGCGCGCCCGCGATCGAGCGTTGGTCGGGTGCCGCGTCGACGAGTCCTTCCAGCAGGGCAACGCCGGCCGCTTGCGTGAGGGCATCCTGCGACTCGATCAGCGTCAGGCCCTGGATCCGCCACGGCTCACCGCGATCGTCCGGACGCTGCTGCGCGAGACCCTGCGCGAATGCCTCCCGCGCCGCGTCGTCCCAGACCGTGGAACGGAACCAGTCGTCGGCAGCCATGCCGAGGATCGTTGCGCAGTTGCGCTCTACGCGTGTCGACCGACCGTGATCGTCTTCGTGACGGGCTTGGCGGTGCCGATCTGCACGGTCAACGTCGCCTTGCCGGTCTTCGCGGAGCGCGGCACGCGGAGCTTCACGGTCTTCGCGCCGCTGACCTTCTTCGCGGTCGTCTTCGCGAGGGTGGTCTTGCCGTGACTGAGCTTCACGGCGACCGTGCCGCTGCCGCGGGTCACGTGGAGATGGAGCGTGAGCGTCGCGCCGGCGCGGACCGAGCTCGGCGGCTTGGTCAGCGAGACGGTGAGCGGGCTCGGGGTCGGGACCGGGACCGGGACCGGCGTCGGGGTGATCGGCGCGGGCGTCGGCGCCGGCGTGACGACCGGGACCACG
>JAVHXX010000601.1:0-476 GCA_031119595.1 Patulibacter sp.
GATCCGCACCCGCCGCGACCGCCGCGACCCGCGCCCCGGCGATCACCGCTCCTCGCTTCGCGACCCCCGCGGAAGCGCTCAAGACGGTCTTCGGGTACGACAGCTTCCGCGGCGAGCAGGCGCAGATCATCGACCAGGTGGTCTCGGGCGGCGACGCCGTCGTGCTCATGCCCACCGGCGGCGGCAAGAGCCTCTGCTACCAGATCCCGTCGCTGGTGCGCGAGGGGACGGGCGTCGTCGTGTCGCCGCTCATCGCCCTCATGCAGGACCAAGTGGACGCCCTCACCGCCGTCGGCGTCCGGGCGGCGTTCCTCAACTCCACTCAGGATCCGCAGCAGCGGGCCGCCGTCGAGAGCGCGTACCTCTCCGGCGAGCTCGACATCCTCTACGTGGCGCCCGAGCGCCTGTCGTCGGAGGCGACCAAGCGGTTCCTGGAGCGCGGACGCATCGCCCTCTTCGCGATCGACGAGGCGCAC
>JAVHXX010000601.1:486-2770 GCA_031119595.1 Patulibacter sp.
TGTCGCAGTGGGGCCACGACTTCCGGCCGGACTACCTGGCGCTCTCCGAGCTCGCGGACCGCTGGCCCGACGTCCCTCGCATCGCCGTCACCGCGACCGCGACCGACGCGACCCACCGCGAGATCACGTCGCGCCTGCGACTGGAGGGCGCCGAGCACTTCGTCGCCGACTTCGACCGGCCGAACATCCAGTACCGCATCGTGCCGAAGGTGGAGGTGCGCAAGCAGCTGCTCGACTTCATCACGGTCGAGCACCCCGGCGAGGCCGGCATCGACTACGCCCTGTCGCGCAACTCGGTCGAGCGCACGGCGGAGTTCCTCTCCGCCCGCGGCCTCACCGCCCTGCCCTACCACGCCGGCCTCGACGCCGGTCTGCGCGCCCGCACCCAGGCGCGGTTCCTCCGAGAGGAGGGCGTGATCGTCGTCGCGACCATCGCCTTCGGCATGGGCATCGACAAGCCGGACGTGCGGTTCGTCGCCCACATCGACCTCCCCAAGTCCGTCGAGGGCTACTACCAGGAGACGGGGCGCGCCGGCCGCGACGGCCTCCCGTCGACCGCGTGGCTCGCCTACGGGCTGCAGGATGTCGTGCAGCAGCGCCGCATGATCGACGACTCCCCGGGCGACCTCGCGCACCGCCGCCGGCTGACCCAGCATCTTGACGCCATGCTCGCCCTCTGCGAGACCGTGCAGTGCCGCCGGGTGAACCTGCTCGGCTACTTCGGCCAGCGCTCCGAGCCCTGCGGCAACTGCGACACCTGCCTCACCCCGCCCGAGAGCTGGGACGGCACGGTGCCGGCCCAGAAGCTCCTCTCGACCGTCGTGCGGCTGGCCCGCGAGCGCAACCAGCGCTTCGGCGCCGGCCACCTCGTCGACATCGTGCGCGGCAAGCGCACGCCCCGCGTCGACCAGCACGGCCACGACGCCCTCTCCACCTGGGGCATCGGCGCCGACCTCTCCGAGAGCCAGTGGCGCGGAGTCGTGCGACAGCTCATCGCGCAGGAGCTGCTCAAGCCGGAGGGCGAGTACGGCGTGCTCGTGCTCACGCCCGGGAGCGCCGAAGTGCTCGCCGGGAAGCGGCAGGTCATCCTGCGCCGCGAGCCCGAACGCCCGGAGCGCGCCAGCCGGTCCTCCCGCAGTGCCGCCCCGTCCGACGTCGCGCCGACCGACCTCCCCTTGTTCGAAGCGCTGCGGTCGTGGCGGGCCGGCGAGGCGAAATCGCAGGGGGTCCCCGCGTACATCGTGTTCGGCGACGCCACCCTTCGCGCCGTCGCCTCGGCCCGCCCGGCGAGCCTGGGCGACCTCGACGGCATCAGCGGGATCGGCGCCAAGAAGCGCGAGGCCTACGGCCAGGCGCTCATCGACGTGGTGGCGGCGCAGGACTAGCCGCCCGAGCCGCTCCCTCGGCCGTCTTCCACCGACTCCTCAGCCGTCTCCCATCCGAACCCCTGGTCTCCGAGCGCTCCCGGGCGTACGGTGGCCGTTCTCCGGGGCGATCAGGGAATCTTCGTGCGTCCTCCGGTGTTGTACAGATGTTCGGATACGCGACGATCTCGAAGGAGGAGAACGATGGCACGGATGATCGAAGAGCTCGAGGACGAGACCGGCGCAGTGATCAGGTATCGGCGGCACGCCAACGGCCGGGGGCTGGTCGCTCCCACCGCGCGGGTGGCCGAGTCGGCGTACATCGAGCCGACAGCGTATGTGGAGGCTGACGCACGCGTCGGGCTCGACGCCTACGTCGGCGCCGGCAGCTGGATCGACCGCGGAACCACGATCGGCGACCGCACGTTCGTGGGCGCCAACGTCCACATCGGGGCGGGCAGCGTCGTCGGCAGCAACGTGAAGATCGGCAGCAACGCCAAGATCGGGGCCGACGCGATGATCGGCAATGGCGCGCGCATCGAGCGCGACGCCCAGCTGAACCCCGGCAGCGTGGTCACCGGCCGGGATGCCGCCCCCGCCCGCGACGCTCTGCGCGCCGCCCCGCGGCAGGCTCGCCGAGCGGCCTGAGGTTGCGGATCCTCCAAGCCGACGCAGTCTGTTTTGGAGGATCCCACCAATCGCGTCGCGGACGTCGCCGCCGCGTTTTGTAGGCGGCGCACCGCGCGTTTCCGCTCTGTGTGAAGCGGTCGTACCGTGGCAGAGACCCCGAGAGAATCGAAGAGGAACTCATGGTTGATACCGCCGAGCGCGTCCCCGCCACCCCTGCCGCATCCGTCCCCGAGCCCGCGTCCTCCCCGGCCGCCGGCCCGTCCCCGCGCGTCGACGTCGAGGCCGAGCGC
>JAVHXX010000602.1 GCA_031119595.1 Patulibacter sp.
AGGGTGCGGCGCGCGGCACGGGTGCGGCCGGCGACGCGCAACCGCCGCGGATCAGCGTGGTCGTGCCGGCGCGCGACGAGGAGCGGCGGCTCGGTGGGGTCCTCGCGCCGCTGCGGGGCGCGCCCGGCGTGGTCGAGGTGATCGTCGTCGACGACCGCTCCACCGACCGGACCGCGGAGGTCGCCGCGGCCTGGGGCGCGCGGGTGGTCGAGGGTGAGGAGCTGCCCGAGGGCTGGATCGGCAAGCCGTGGGCGCTGCAGCAGGGCCTGACGGCGGCAACCGGCGACCTCGTCGTGTTCCTCGACGCGGACGTGCGTCCCGACCCGAAGCTGCCCGCCGCGATCGCGGCCCTCCTCGAGGACGACGCCGACCTCGCCTCCGCCCAGCTCGCCTTCCACACGCCGGGTCTCGGGCAGCGCGTGCTGCATCCGGCGCTCCTCGCGACGCTCGTCTACCGGACCGGTCCGCTCGACACGCGCGCCCGGCAGCGCGGCGCCACGGCTGCCATCAACGGCCAGTGCTTCGCCGTCCGGCGCGAGGAGCTCGTGCGGGCCGGCGGGTTCGCGCTCGTCGCCGGGATCTCGACGGACGACGTCGCCCTCGCCCGTGCCCTCGCGCGCACCGGCTGGAAGGTGGCCGTGGCCGACGGGTCGCGGCTCGGCACCGTGCGGATGTACGAGTCGGCCGGCGAGGTGATCCGCGAATGGGCCGGGCGATCGCTCGCGCTCCCCGGAGCATCGTCGCGAACGCGCATGTATGTGGACCTCGCCGTCGTCTGGTCCGCGCAGGGCGGGCCGGGGCTGCGCCTGTGGCGGGCGCTCTGGCGCGCGGCCCGCGGGGGCACCCGCACCGAGGTGCTCGGCGTGCTGCGCCGCTCCGACCTGGTCGCCCTCGCGATCCGCGGTGCGCTGCAGCTCGCGCTCCTGCGCAGCTACCGCCTCGGTGGTCGCGGGGCCCGCGGCGGCCCGCGCGCCGAGGCCGACGGTGCGCCCCCGGCGCGCGGTCTGCTCGGCCGGTTCGTGCCGCGCCGTGGCATCCCCGATCCGGTGACGCTCCTCGCGCCGCTCGCCGACCCAATCGCGGTGGCGGCACTCGCGCGGGGCACGGTGGCGCCGGTGCGGCGCTGGCGCGGCCGCGAGCTCTAGGGCGTCGCCGGCCGCTGCGGCGGCGACGATGCGCCGGCCGCAGCGGCAGACGTGTCAGCGGCGGCGGTCGCCACGGCGCACGAGGAAGAGCAGGCCGATGCCGGTCATGAGCAGGCCGGTCCAGCCGACCTGCTCGAGCGGCGTCACGAGGGCCTGCACGACCGGGAACGCGAAAACCGCGACCCGAGCGCCGAGCGCTGCGCGGCGGGCGACCACGGCGACCCCGAAGAGCAGTACGAGCGGGATCCCGGCGACGGGCACGAGTGCCAGCGCACCGCCGGCGAAGGCCATCACCGACTTGCCGCCGTCGGCCGGGTGCGGCAGCGGCGCCGCGTGCCCGAGCATCGCGGCACCGACGCACGCCCATGGCAGCCACGCATCCAGGCCGAGGGCTCCCGCGCCCTGCCACGGGAGCCAGCCGAGGACATCGGCGCCGCCCCGTCCCAGCACGGCGTGTGCGGCGGAGCCGAGCGGTGCGTCACCCAGGACGACCCAGCCGAGGACGGCGGCGAGCAGGCCCTTGAGCCCGTCGATCGCGAAGGCCGGCCACGCGCGGCGCCAGCCGAGCTGGTCGAGGGCGTTCCAGGCGCCGGGGTTGCCGTCGCCGACGCGGCGCAGGTCCACGCCGTGGCGCCGTGCGACGATCGGTGCGCCGGGGATGCACCCCAGCCCGTACGAGATCATGATGGCCGCTGCGACCCACCCGACTGCACCCGACGCGACCACCACCCTGCTCGCATCGTTCCACCTCCTGCGCTACCCGGCGGGTGCGCCCGCCCGTGAGGCGTTCTCGCGGATGGGCCTCGACCGGCCCGAGCTGCTCGCCACGCCCGGTCTGCGCTTCTTCCGCCTCCTCGGCACGGGCGCCGGCGAGCGCATGACGCTCTCCGCCGACCTGCGCCGGTGGGCCCTCCTCGCCTTCTGGCAGGACGCCGCCAGCCTCGACCGCTTCCTCGACGCCAGTCCCGTCCCTGCCCGCTGGGATGCCCTGGGCGCGGAGCGGTACGACCTGCGCCTCGCCGTGGCCCGTGCGCACGGCTCCTGGGGCCGGGCGACGTTCGACGTCGACCGCGCCGCGCCACTGCGCCCCGATGCCCCGGTCGCAATCCTCACCCGAGCCGCGATCCGCCCGCAGCGGCTGCACCGGTTCTGGCCGTCGGTGCGCGCCCCCGCCCTCGACCTCTCCGCCCATCCGTCCCATCTCGCGAGCGTGGGCATCGGCGACCTCCCGCTCGTGCGCCAGGCGACCTTCTCGCTCTGGGATTCCCTCGACGGAGCCCGCGACTTCGCCTACCACCGCGCGGCCCACCGAACCGTCATCCAACGCACCCGGACCGAGGGCTGGTACTCCTCCGAGCTCTTCGCGCGGTTCGTGCCGCTCGCCAGCACCGGCACGTGGGGCGGCAAGGATCCGCTCGCGGGACGGATCTGAAGGCGGCGGACACCTGGCGGCGGTCCGGGGCCAGGGTTGCGGGCGCCTGGGGCGTGGGTATGGGCGAGCAGCACGCGGCCTCGTCCCTCAGGCGCTCCGGCACGCGGCCCCGTCCCTCAGCCATGCCAGCACGGCTCGTGGATTGCGAGTGTCCCCGGGAGGCGGTAGGCGCCGCTCCGACGACCACGCCG
>JAVHXX010000603.1 GCA_031119595.1 Patulibacter sp.
GGCAGCAGCAGGGTCGGCGTAGGCGCCGGGCGTTGCCGCGGCGGCGTACGGATCGACGGCAGCAGCGGGATCGGCGTAGGCGCCGGGCGTTGCCGCGGCGGCGTACGGATCGACGGCAGCAGCAGGGTCGGCGTAGGCGCCGGGCGTTGCCGCGGCGGCGTACGGATCGGCGGCGACAGCGGCAGGGTCGGCGTAGGCGGCGGCCGCGTACGGGTCGGCGGCAGGCGTGGCGTACGCGCCGGCGGTGGCCGCGGCGGCGTACGAATCGGCCGGCGCGGCCGGCTCGGCGGAGGCGGCGAACGGGTCACCGACGCGCGGGACGTGGATGCCGCCCGAGTTCGCCGGGGGAACGGAGGGATGAGCCGCCGCGGGCGTGGCACTGGGGTCCCCGACCGTCAGGTCACGGAAATGGCCTTCCGCCTGGGGGATCGTATGCGGCTCCATGGTCCTCTTTGTTCCTTACGGCGGACCGCATCACCGCCACATCCGCAGGGCGACCGGTCCACAACTCAAAGCTGCGCGCACCCTGTTGAACGAGGATCTCGAGCCCATCCACGACGGTCGTGCGCTTCGCTGCTTCCGCAGTGAGCACCGTTCCGCCGGGCTTGTAGGCCAGGTCCACCACGGTGGCGTATCTGGCCAGGTGATCGACGCTGAGCGGGAGCCCGGTCAGGCCGGTGGACGAATCGTCGAGCTCGGCGGCGGTGCAATTCACCAACACATCGGCTTCCGGCGTGACCGCGCTCTCCGAGCTCAACTCCAGCGCTTCGCCGCCGAGTGAGTCCGTCAACTCCCGGGCGCGCGCCACGGTGCGGTTCCAGAGCATCACCTCACAGCCGATGCTGCGCAGGGCCCACACCACCGCGCGGGCGCTCCCGCCGGCGCCGAGCACCACGGCCGTGGACCGCGGCCGGCCCTCGAGGGTGGCGAGCAGCCCCGGAGCGTCGGTGTTGTCGGCATGGATCGAGCCGTCGTCGCCGTAGATGAGGGTGTTCGCGGCACCGATCGCGCGGGCGGCGTCCGTGGCGGTGTCGGCGACCTCCAGGGCGACGCCCTTGTGCGGGATGGTCACGTTCACGCCGTGGAACCCGGAGCCGGGCAGGGCGCGGAGCGTCGCGGCGGCACGATCCGGCGGGATCGGCAGCAGCTGGTAGTCGAGCCCGAGCGCCCGGTGCATCGCAGGCGAGCGGCTGTGACCGACCGGCCACCCCACCACGCCGTAGCGCGGCGCGCGGCTCAACAGGTTTCCGGCGACTTGCCGGAGGCGTTGCGCGCCGCGTTGTACTTGGCGCTGTCGGCGGCGAACTTCGCGGCCGACGACGAGAACGCGTGCTCGCCGCAGCGGCCGGGCTTCACGACGAAGTAGAGGTAGTCGACCTTCGCGGGCGCCGCGGCTGCCTCGATCGCCGCCATGCCCGGGTTGCCGATCGGCGTCGGCGGCAGGCCGGTCCGCGTGCGCGAGTTGTAGGGGCCGTCCTTCTGGAGCTCGCTCTGCGTGATCGGGTCGGTCCAGTTGCCGCTGGCGTAGCGGAAGGTCGCGTCGATCCCGATCGGCATGCCCGCCTTGAGGCGGTTCCAGATGACGGCGGCGATCAGCGGTCGCTCGCGCGTGAGGCGGGCCTCTCGCTCCACCATCGACGCGATGATGAGGACGTCGTAGGCGGTGAGACCGGCCTTGCGGGCGCGGGTCATCGAGACGCTCGAGAAGTTCTGCTCGAACGCGGTGAGCTGCCGCTCGATGAGGGCGTCGGCGGTGACCGAGGTCGCGGGGAGTTGGTACGTCGCCGGGAACAGGAAGCCCTCGAGGGTCTTCGTGCTCGTGGGCATCGCATAGTCCTTGTGGAGCTGGGCCTTGTGCGAGGCGAGCAGCTTCTTCGCGGTCGCGCCGTAGTTGTCGAGGAGATCCTGCCGCGCGAACCGCGCCGCCATCTCCCGGATCGACAGACCCTCGGGGATCGACACCGAGACGATGTCCGGGGTGGCCGGCGTACCGCCACTGATTGCGGTGAGGGCTGCGCCGTAGGACATGTCGCGCTTGAGCGAGTAGGTGCCCGCGACGAGGTCCGCACGCTTGCCCGCGAGCAGCGCACGGAGGTTGAAGAGGCTCGCGGAATCGACGACGCCGGCGGTCTGGAGGCGATCGGCGACGTCCTTCGCGCTCGCGCCCTTCGGGATCTTCACCTCGATCTGCCCCGTGCCGCCGCCCTTGAGCGGCTGCCACAGCTTCCACTGGGTCCAGCCGATCAGGAGCACCACGAGGAGGCCGACGAGCGCCGCGATCCGGCGGCGCCGCGAGCGGTGCGGCGCGAGCGAACCACCCATGTCGGCGTCGCCCGGGGGCGAGACGACGGTGCGGGTGGTCGACCGGCCCGCGATCGACCGACGCCGGTGGACCGCGACCTGGCGGTGGTCCGGGAGGTCGAACGCCTCGGCCATCGGCTGCGCCGGCGGATCCGGCTCGATCTTGCGGGGCTGCGCGCCCTCGGCGGGGCGAGCCGGGCGCAGACGCGGCTGGTCGTCGGCCGGGAGGATCGGTTGGGGCTGCGCGGAGCGCGCCGCGGGCTGTTGGGATTGCGGCTGCGCCGGGCGGAGCGGCTGGCCGGGTTGGCCGTTCGCGGGACGCGCGTCTCGGCTCTGGGGCTGGTCGACGTCGTACGCGGGGCGGCGCGCCGCCGGCGGCGGATCGAGTGGCGGCGGCCAGGCAGCGGCCGGCGGCTCGTCGCCGAGGTCGTCCCACCAGCCGTCCGGGTCGGCTCCGGTC
>JAVHXX010000040.1 GCA_031119595.1 Patulibacter sp.
CCACTACACCGTGCAGAAGATGCAGCACTTCAACCGGGAGCGGGTCCCGGAGCGCGTGGTCCATGCGAAGGGCGCCGGGGCGCACGGGTACTTCGAGGTCACGAACGACGTCTCGCAGTACACGAAGGCGGCGCTGTTCTCGGAGATCGGCAAGCGCACGCCGATGTTCGCGCGGTTCTCCACCGTGGCCGGCGAGCAGGGGTTCGCGGACACCGTCCGCGACCCCCGCGGATTCGCGCTGAAGTTCTACACCGAGGAGGGGAACTACGACCTCGTCGGCAACAACACGCCGGTGTTCTTCGTCCGGGACGCGTCGAAGTTCCAGGACTTCATCCACTCCCAGAAGCGCCTCCCGGACACGGGCATGCGGTCGAACGACATGCAGTGGGACTTCTGGACGCTCTCCCCCGAGAGCGCGCACCAGGTGCTGATCCTCATGTCGGATCGCGGCATCCCGCGGACCCTGCGTCACATGAACGGCTACGGCAGCCACACGTTCTCGTGGATCAACGCGAAGGGCGAGAAGTTCTGGATCAAGTACCACTTCAAGACCGAGCAGGGCATCGAGACCTTCACCCAGGACGACGCCGACGCGCGCGTCGGTGAGGACCTCGACTTCCACCGCCGCGACCTCCGCAAGGCCATCGACGACGGTGATCTCCCGGCGTGGCGACTCGAGGTGCAGGTGATGCCGTTCGCCGATGCGGCGACGTACCGGTTCAACCCGTTCGACCTCACGAAGGTCTGGCCGCATGCGGACTATCCGCCGATCGAGGTGGGGCGGATGGTCCTCGACCGCAACCCCGAGAACTTCTTCGCGGAGGTCGAGCAGGCGAGCTTCTCCCCGGCGAACCTCGTCCCGGGGATCGGCCTCAGCCCCGACAAGATGCTGATGGGGCGGATCTTCTCCTACCACGACACCCATCTGCACCGGATCGGCACGAACTACGAGCAGTTGCCGATCAACGCGCCCAAGAGCCCAGTCCACTCCTACAACAAGGACGGGCACATGACCTTCCGGCACGCCGGGGACCAGCCGGTCTACGCCCCGAACTCGCACGGCGGTCCGAAGGCCGATCCTGCTCGCGGTGCCGACATCGGCTGGTCCGTCGAGGGTGGAGAGGTCGGCCGCTACGCGAACGCCCACCACGCCGAGGACGACGACTTCGGTCAGGCGGGCACGCTCTACCGCGACGTCATGGACGACACCGACCGTGACCACCTCGTCGAGAACATCGTCGGCCACGCGAGCGACGAGGTCCGGCCCGAGACGCAGCTGCGGGTGATCGCCTACTGGTCGGCGGTCGACGAGGGGCTCGGGCGCCGCGTCGCCGAGGGGCTCGGCATCGACCTCGCGGCACAGAACGGCGCGTACGACGCAGCCCGCGCGATCGTGCTCGATCACGCCGGCCGCGCCTGAGCGGCCGTGGCGGCCGCGAGCCGCGGGGCGCTAGGCCGCGGTGAGCACGCGGGCGCCCTGCGGGCGGACGACGACGGTGTGTTCGACATGCGCCGAGAGGGAGCCGTCCGCGGTGGCCATCGTCCAGCCGTCGTCGAGCGTGACGAGCTCCGAGGTCCCGAGGCCGATCATCGGCTCGATCGCGAGCACGAGGCCGTCGTTCATGCGCTGACGCACGTGCGGCTCGTAGATGTTCGAGACCTGCGGCGCCTCGTGCATCGTGCGACCGACGCCGTGACCGACGAGGTCGGCGTAGATCGTGGCGCCAGCCGAGCGCGCGGCCCGCTGCGTGGCCTTCCCGATCAGGCGCAGCGGATCGCCCGCACGGGCCGCGCGCACGGCGCTGGTCATGCACCGGTCGGCGGTGGCGAGCAGACGAGCGGCCGCGGGGCTGGGCTTGCCGACGGGCACCGTCACCGCCGCATCCGCGCAGAAGCCGTCGAGGAGCGGCGTGACGTCGAGGGTGACGAGGTCGCCCTCGCGCAGGATCCGGCCGCCGGGGACGCCGTGGACGACCTGTTCGTTCACGGAGATGCAGATCGTCCCCGGGAAGCCGACGAGCTCCGCCGGCCCGGACGTCGCGCCCGCGCGCGCAAAGGCGCGGGCCGCGATCTCGTCGAGGGTCCCGGTGGCGATCCCGGGTGCGACCGCGGCCTTCAGCTCGGCGAGCACGCTGGCGACCAGCGCGCCGACCCGCTCCATCGCGGCCAGCTCTTCGGGCGTCTCGATGCTCATGCCCCCATTGTGACGCGCCCCGGTCGCGCGTTGCCCGAGCGAGGTCGGGCGATCGACCGGGCTGGGGCCGAGCGGCGCCCGCGTACCATCGAGACCACGCGCGCCGCCCCGGCGCACAGCCACGCTGCGACCTCCCGGGCGCACCACCGAAGGAGAGCTGGACCAGCCATGTCGACCATCCGCCACGCGGTCCCAGCCGACAGCGCCGCCCTGCACGAGCTCGCCGCGACCACCTTCCCGCTCGCCTGTCCTCCGGGGACCGCACCCGAGGCGATGCAGGCGTTCATCGACGAGCACCTCACCGAGCGGCACTTCGATGCCTACCTGGCGGATCCGACCCGCCACATCCTGGTCGCGGGCGACTTCGACGGGTACGCCCTGCTCGTCACCGGCGAGCCGGACGACACCGACGTCGCCGCGGCGCTGACCACCCGGCCGACGGTCGAACTGAGCAAGCTCTACGTCCTCCCCGACGGCCATGGCGCCGGGATCGCCACGGCGCTGATGCAGGCCGTCTTCGCGCACGCGGCGGAGCTCGGCGCCAAGGCCGTCTGGCTGGGCGTCAACCAGCACAACGGCCGTGCGAACGCCTTCTACGAGCGGTCCGGGTTCCCGGTGGTCGGGACGAAATCGTTCATGGTCGGCGACGAACGCCACGACGACTTCACCCGGGAGCACGTGCTCGCGGACTGACGCGGCCGGGTCCCCGCCGGTGGGCCACCGGCACCGTCCTAGTGTGGGGGACCTCCAGCCGGACCCGCCCTCGGGCCGGCGCTGCCACGCCACCTGCTCGAGGAGTTGCCATGCGCGCCGTCGCCATCACCCGCCCCGGCGGACCGGACGTCCTCGAGATCGTCGAGCGTGCCGACCGCGACCCGGGCCGCGGCGAGGTGAGGATCGCCGTCCGCGCCGCAGCGGTGAACCCGACCGACGTCCTCATGCGCCAGGGCGGCGGGGGCGACCTGCCCCAGCCGTGGATCCCCGGCATGGATGCCGCCGGCACGATCGAGGCCGTCGGAGAGGGCGTCGATCGGTTCGCCGTCGGGGATGAGGTGATGGCCGCTGCCAGCCCGCGGCGTCCGGACGGTGGCGCGCAGGCCGAGCGGCTCGTGGTCCCGGCGGCGTCGGTCGTGCCGATCCCGGACGGCGCGTCGCTCGAGGAGGCGGCCACGCTCCCGATGAACGGCCTCACGGCCAAGCTCGGGCTCGAGCTGCTGGGCCTCGAGCCCGGGTCGACGCTGGCGGTCTCGGGCGGTGCGGGCCTCCTGGCCTCCTACGTGATCCCGCTCGCGAAGGCGGCCGGCCTGCGCGTCGTCGCCGATGCGAAGCCGGAGGACGTCGACCTGGTCCGAGGCTTCGGCGCGGACGAGATCGTCCCGCGGAGCGACGACTTCGGTGCCGCCGTGCGCGCCGCCGTGCCCGAGGGGGTCGACGGCGTCTACGACACGGCGCTGCTCCACGAGCGCGTGTTCTGCGGCCTGCGCGACGGCGGCACGACCGTCGTCGTCCGCGGGTGGGCGCCGGACCACACCGAACGTGACATCGTGGTGCGCCAGGTGATGGTCCGCGACGCCCTCGAGCGCACCGAATGGCTCGACGAGCTCCGCGCGCTGGTATCGGACGGCCGCATCCGGCTGCGCGTCGCGCAGACGTTCCCGGTCGACCAGGTCGGAGCAGCGCAGGACCTCATGGACGCCGGCGGCCTTCGCGGCCGCGCGGTGCTGGTGTTCTGATCGCCGGTCGTCCCCCAGCGGTGCCCGGGCGGCGGAGCGGGACCCGCCCGATCCTCACCGCGATCGCGGTGGCGATCGTGCTCACCGTCGCGCTGGTCGCGGTCGCTCCGGTCCGCGACGTGCTCTCGGCGGTGGTCCACGGCGACCTCGACGCGATGCGCGAGCGCCTCGACGCCCTCGGCCCGTGGGCGGCGCTCGTGTTGCTGGCGCTCGGACTCCTGCACGTCCTCGTGCCGTTCCCGGCGGAGCTGCCCAACGCGGCCGCGGGCTTCGCGCTCGGGTTCTGGGCCGGCGTGCCGGTGATGCTCGGCGTGTGGGTCATCTCCGGCCTCGCGGCGTACTGGCTGGCGCGGACCGCCGGACGTCCCGCGCTCACCCGCCTCCTCGGCGAGCGCCGGATCGAGGAGGCCGAACGGTTCGTCGACAGCGGCGGTACCACCGCGCTCCTGGCCGCGCGCCTGATCCCGGTCGTCCCGTTCTCGTTCGCGTCGTTCGCGGCCGGGCTCGCGCTGGTCCCGGTCCGTCGCTTCGCCTGGACGACGGCGGTCGGGTTCTTCCCGCTCACCGCGACGACCGTCCTGATCGGCTCACGCCTCCGATCGCCGAACTACGCGGATCCGCTGCTCTGGGGTCCGATCGTCGCGGCGCTCGCGATCGTCCTGGGCCTCGGGATCGCGCAACGCCGCCGGTCGCACCGGGCCGCCGCCGCGGCCGCGGAGCCCGCCGAGCCGCCGACGGTCGCGAACGGCTCCTGACGCTCGCTCCGTCGCCGCCGAACCGCCGCCACGCTCGGCGAAACCGGCGCCTCAGCCCTCGCCGGGGAGGTCCATGCTCGCGATCAGCTCGCCGTCGAACGTGTACACGTGGTGCACGATCGAGTCGGCGATGACCGTGCCGTCGAGATCCTTGACCACCTGGTGGACCTCGACGTCGAAGCGGCCGTCACCGAGGGGCTCGATCGACACCGGCTCGACGGTCGGGTCGATCTCCTGCCACTGGTCTTCCCAGTAGGCCCGGACGGCGTCGCCGCCCTCGACGTGCCCGCCCTTGAAGGCGCGCGGCCAGGTCACGTCCGGTGCCATCTGGTCGATCACGAACGAGCTGTCGCGACGGTTGAACGCCGCGTACAGGTCGTGGATGCGGCTGGTCATCGCGGTGTCGGTCATGGTTGCCAGCGTAGACGCGAGCGCCGCGCCGTCCGCCGGGACGGCGGGCGACGCGGCGCGCGGGCGCAGGGTGCAGGACGGGTGCGTCAGGCGGCGGCAGTCTGCAGGGACTCGGTCTTCGTGGCGGGCTCCGGCTCCTCCCCGCCGTGTTCCTCGACCGAGCGCGAGTCGGTGAGGGACAGCGCGCCGATCCCGGCGACGAGGCCGACGACCACCGCGAGCACCGCGTAGGTGATCCGCTCGCCATGGAAGAACGAGTGGACGAGGCTGCTGCTCCACACGCCCGCAGGGAGCGACGTGGTGACGAGGGCCGCGATCAGCGTGCCGACCATCGCGGTGCCGATGCTGCTGCCGACCTCCTGCGCGGTGTCGTTCAGGGCGGTGCCGATCGACGTGCGGTTGGCGGGCATCGCGTCGACGAGGGCGACGGCGCAGATCGTCATCACGGTGCGCAGGCCGATCGTCATCGCGACCATGCAGACGGCGATCGCGAGGTAGCCGTGCTCGACGCCCCAGGAGAGCCCGGCGAGCGCGCCACCGAGGAACGCCGCGCCGACGAGGCAGGCGATGCGGTGCCCGAAGCGCTTGGCGAGCGTCTCCGTGAGCGGCGTGGCGAGGAGCATCGTCGCGATCATCGGAAGGTTCGCGAGGCCCGCACGGACCGGCGACCAGCCGTAGGCGTACTGGAAGTGCAGGATCAGCCCGAACATCACGCTGGCCATGGCGATCGACGTGCCGGTCTGCGCGATCGTGGCGCCGCGGACGGTGCCGTTCGAGAAGAGCTTCAGGTCGAGCATGGGGGAGGCGGTGCGGCGCTCGTGGAGGTAGAAGCCGATCGCGGCAGCCACGGCACCGACGATCGAGGCGACCGTGCCGGCCGAGAGCCAGCCGTGCTGGACGCCGCTCGTGAGCGAGTAGCACCCGAGGCCGATGGCGGCGACGCTGAGCGCCGCGCCGGGCAGGTCGAGGCTGTCCTCGGTGAGGTCCTCGCGGCGGTCCGGGGCGACGCCGAGCCGCACGCCGACGAACGCGATGAGGGCGATCGGAGCGTTGACGACGAGCAGCCACTCCCACGAGACGTGGGCGAGGGCGGTCCCGCCGAGGAGCGGTCCGAGGATGAACCCGGACATGCCGACGATGATCATGACCGTCATCGCGCGCATCCGCAGGGCCTTGTCGTCGAAGAGGCGGAAGACGAGGGAGTTCGTGATCGGTGCCATGGCGGCGGCGGCGATGCCGAGCGCGGCGCGCAGGGCGATGAGTTCGCCGGTGGAGTTCACGGCGATCACGCAGAGGCTCAGCAGGCCGAACACGGCCAGGCCGACGAGCAGGACCCGGCGGCGGCCGAAGCGGTCGGCGATCGATCCGGACGTGAGGAGGAGGCCACCGAACGTGAGCGAGTACGCGCCGGTGACCCATTGCAGGGCGGTCGTGCCGCCGCCGAGGTCGCGGCCGATCGTCGGCAGCGCGATCGACATCAGGGTGTTGTCGACCATCTCGACGAAGAACGCGAGACAGAGTGCGGCGAGCGGGATCCACGCCGCGCGCAGCGACGGGTAGGTGCGGGACCCGGAGCCGGAGGGCGTCGGAGCAGTGGTGGCAGTCATGGGATGAGCATCGACCGAGGCGCTCACAGCACGGGCACGCCGCCCTCACAGCACGCTCACAGCCCTGCGCCACCGAGGCTACGTCGTACCGTCGGTGGACAGACGCGTGCGTACGCCGCGTCGTCTCACGACCGAAGGACCAGCGCTCCCATGATCGAACGCATCGAAGACCTGCCGGACGGCGTCACCGGGCTGCGCGCCGGCGGCACGCTTACGAAGGACGACTACGTGCGCGTGCTCGAACCGGCGCTGCAGGAGGGCGTCGAGACCGGCTCGTTGCGGTTGCTCTTCGAACTCGACGACTTCGAGGGGCTCGCCGAGGAGGCGTGGATCGAGGACGTGAAGACGGGACTGAAGGCGTACGCGAAGCAGCGCAAGGCCTGGCACCGCTTCGCGCTCGTGACCGACGTCGAGTGGGTCGCGAAGGCCACGAAGGGGTTCACCTGGCTGATCCCGGGCGAGGCCAAGGTCTTCTCGGTCGCGGAGGGTGAGGCGGCGCGGGCCTGGGTCGCGGGGTGAACGCCGCACCGGGCGGCCGCGTCAGGGGACTCGAGCAGGCGGCCCGGAACGGTGGGGTGAACGAGCTGCGCTATCGTTATTCGGAGGATGCCTCCGTTTAACGGTGCGGAGGCGCGGAGAGGACCCGAATGAGCACCACGGCGCAGCTGCAGACACCCTACGGCGACACGACCACGGCCGAACAGGTCCTGGACGGGGTCGACCTGACCGGCCGCCGAGCCATCGTGACCGGCGGAGCCTCGGGGATCGGGGTCGAGACCGCACGGTCGCTCGCCGCGCATGGCGCCGCCGTGACGATCGCCGTGCGGGACACCGCCGCCGGCGATGCGACGAAGCAGGAGATCGAGTCCTCCGGCGCGGCCGGAGCAGTCGACGTCCGCCCGCTCGACCTCGCCGATCTCCACTCGGTGGCGGCGTTCGTCGCCGGGTGGGATGGCCCGCTCGACCTGCTGATCAACAATGCGGGCGTCATGGCGTTGCCCGAGCGCGTGCTCACGCCGCGCGGCCAGGAGCTGCATCTCGCCACGAACCACCTCGGGCACTTCGCGCTCGCGACCGGGCTCCATGCCGCACTTGCCGCGTCGGGCTCGGCGCGGGTGGTGTCGCTCAGCTCGAGCGCGCACCTGCAGTCGCCGTTCCTCTTCGACGACCCGTCCTTTGCGTTCATCCCGTACACGCCGTTCCTGGGGTATGGCCAGTCGAAGAGCGCGAACGCCCTGTTCGCGGTCGAGGCAGACCGCCGCTGGGCCGCCGACGGGATCCGCACGTTCTCGGTGATGCCGGGCGGCATCGCGACGCGCCTGCAGCGACACGTCGATCCCGAGGTGCTGGCGGCGGCGCGGCGCGAGGCGGGCGCCGACGGGCAGATGAAGACGATCGAGCAGGGTGCGGCGACCTCCGTGTTCGCGGCCACGTCGACGCTCCTCGACGGCCTCGGCGGGCTCTACCTCGAGGATTGCGGGCAGGCGCACGTCGTGACGAAGCGGGCCGACTCGGACGGGCGCCACGGGGTGGCGGCCTACGCGCTCGACCCCGCGAATGCCGAACGCCTCTGGGCGTGGTCCGAGGCCGCGATCGCCTGAGCGCGGCCGTGGCGGCGCCCGGCGGCGCTATTCGCCGCCGACGAGCGCCGCGACGCCCAGGCCGGCGGCGATGAAGCCGGTGCCGCCCGCGAGCACGGCGGTGCGGGTGCTCAGCGTGCCGTTGCGGCCGCCGAGGATCGCGGCGACGCCGTCGAGGGCGTCGCAGGCGATCCCGAGCTGCCAGGCGAGCTTGCGCGCGTCGCCGGTCGTGGCCTGCGCGAAGGTCGCGAGGGCGACGTCGCGCACGCCGAAGAGCCGGGCGAGGTACGCGGCCTGCGGGTTGGCGTCCGGGTCCAGACCGAACGCCTTGCCGGCGAGGTTCGGCGTGGCCCAGGCGCCGGCACCGACGGCGACGCGGAGAGCGGACAGCAGGGTTCCTGGCGTGGGCATGTGGCCACTCTAGGCCGCGTCGGCGTC
Organism: Patulibacter sp.; assembly: GCA_031119595.1. Lineage (GTDB taxonomy): Bacteria > Actinomycetota > Thermoleophilia > Solirubrobacterales > Solirubrobacteraceae > JAGIBJ01. Next base: position 8,719 of record JAVHXX010000040.1, read on the forward strand.
GGTGCGGGGAAGTTCCCCGGAGCCGGGCTCAGGCGGTCGCGGCGGCGTCCTGCGCGTACGCCTCCGGACCCTGCGCAGCGGCCGCAGGATCCATCCACATGACCTGCCAGCCGTGGCCGTCGAGGTCGAAGAAGCTGCGGGAGTACATGAACCCGTAGTCCTCGGCGCCGTCGGCCTCGGTGGCGCCTGCCTCGAGCGCGGCGGCGGAGATCGCGTCGACCTCGTCGCGGCTCGACGCGCTGAAGCAGTAGAGCGCGAGGGCGTGCGTGGCCGGGTCACCGACCGGCAGCTTCGAGAACTCCGCGAACTTCTCCCGCGTGAGGAGCATCGCGAAGGCCTGCTCGCCGATGAGCATGCACGTGGCGGTCTCGTCGGTGAAGGCGGGGTTGAACGTGAAGCCCAGCGCGCTGAAGAACGCCGTGCTGCGGGTGATGTCCTCGACGGGGATGTTCACGAAGAACATGCGGCCGGGGTGCGCGGGAGTGGTCATGTCGGTCTCTCGATTCGGTCGTGTTGACGGCTGATGGCAGGTAGACCGCGGCGGCAGCGAGAACTCATCGGTCGATCGCGAAATTCGTATCGACGTCGTCGGGCGTGGCGTCTACGCTCGGCGCGTGCGTGCCATCGCCCCGTTCACCGTCGAATCGTTCGTCCCGGCTGAGATCTCGCCGACGCCCCAGCACGTGGAGACGGGTCGGCCCGTCGGCCTGGCCATCATCACGAAGCAGTTCGACGGGCAGATCACCGGGAGCTCGGTGACGCTCTTCACCGCGGCCTTCGATGCGGCCGTCGGCGCCGGGACCTACGTGGCGATGGAGTCGTTCGAAGGGACGGTGAACGGCCTCACCGGCACCCTGAACTTCGCGCACTCGGCGACCACCACGGGCGACGACCGCCAGGCCGAGTTCTTCACCATCGTGCCGGGCAGCGGCACCGGAGAACTCGAGGGCATCACCGGCGCGGGCGGGTTGCGCGTCACCGCCGACGGTGTCCACGAGATCTGGTTCGACTACGAGCTGCCACACGACTGAGGTCCGTGGCCGCTCGGCGCCGAGCGCCGGCCAGGCACAGCGGACCGGTCACACGGCGATCTCGAAGCCGAGGTCCACGTCGCAGGCCGCCAGGTGCTTGTCTTCGACGGGGATCCGAAACGCCGCCACGAGGGCAGCGTGGACGGCGTCGATGATCGCGGCCTCGTCTGCCTCCGTGTACTCCCGGCGGACGTCGATGGTGGTGCTCGGCATCGCCTCAGCATCGCGGCCGCCGCGTCGACGATCAACCCGGGCCGGTGCCGCGCGCCGGACGTGCCGTGCCGCCGCGACCGACTACGACCCGAACACCTTCGTCAGATCGAACGCCGCGCTTACCCGCGCGTCGCGGGCGTAGGTCTCGCTGGCGCCTGCGGCCGCGGGGAGCCCGGCGTGTGTGTTGATGGCGCCGTCGACCGAACCGACGTCCTGACCCGCGATGGTCGCGCCGCATCCGGACGCCGCCGGGACCGCGTAGCCGTTGTCGACGTAGACGATGTGCGAGCTCGTGATGATCGAGTTGATCGCGTCGAAGCTCGCGCTGCCCTGGTTGCCGGTGAGCGGCGTCACGCCGTCGGGCGGAGTCGTGGTCCCGTTGGTGAGGTCGATCACGAGCGGATCCTCGGCGGTGCCCACCCCACACCCGTCGGGGAGCCCTGCCCCGTCGAGGCCAATCCGCAGCTGTAGGCGGATGCCGTTCGCGGTGAACTCGGGATCGGCGGTCAGCTCCGGCACCGCGGACACGGCGGTATCCCCGAGCGAGGGTCTCCGGTCAGTCCGCCAGCGCCGCCCGTCAGCGGAAGCGACACGGGCGCGAGGACGCGTCCCGTGTCGGCCACGTAGAAGCTGCCGGCGTCGGTGTTCGACGCACCGCCGGCGAAGTGCACGGCCTGCGCGACCGGCACGACGAGCGACCCGAGCCCGATCGAGCCGGTACCGAAGTCGATCGTCTCGCAGGCTTGGATGTCCTCGCGGTCCGGACAGCCCGCGAAGGCTTCGTAGCCGGCAACCGGAGCCGCGGCGTGCGCCGCGGCGACGGGCGCGCAGACGGCCGCGGCGAGCGCGACACCGCAGGCGTTGCGCAGGGAACGATGCGAAGGACCGTGGGACATGGATGGCTCCTTGGGGACGACTCGGGACCGGACGGAAGCGGGGCCGCTCAGCCCTCGCACCGTGTGGTGTTCAACGTCACACAGACCGGGCAGGCCGGGTGCGTCGTGGCGCGCCGCCGTGGGGCTCGACCGGTTCCCGACCTCCCGGAACGTCCGGCTCGGTCGCCCTGACCTGAGGTGACCGCGATCGGCCGCCTCTGGCGCGAAGCCACCACCCATGCACTCGCCGCTGCGCGCGTCGCAGCGTTCGGGGTATGTCCATGCCGCACCCCACCGAGCCGATCCACGCGATGTCCGTGCGGCGGGTGCTCGTGGCGATCGACGGCTCGCCCGCGGCGGAACTCGCGCTGAGTGCGGCGATGACCGCGATCGAGGAGCACAATGCCGCGATCACGCTGCTCGTGGTGGTGCCCGAGGTGCCGCACGGTGCAGGCTGGCCCGGCACCGGCCCGGGGTTCGATCCGCAGACCCTGCAGCGGGAGGCGCAGCGCGACGCGGACGAGCTCCTGCATCGCACGCTCGACCGACTTCCGGCCGACCTCCCGGTGACCACGCGGCAGCGCACCGGGAAGCCCGGTCCGGAGATCTGCGCCGAGGCCGGCGAGGGCGACTACGACGCGATCCTGCTCGGGGCACGCGGCATCGGCCGGCTCGGTGCCGTCGGCGGCGGCAGCGTCTCGAGTTACGTGCTCCACCACGCGAAGACGACGGTCATCGTGGTCCACCCGCCGCGCGAGGGCTGAGCCGCGGCACCGGTGCCGCCGGGCCTGGCAGGCTTCACGCGACCATGGCCGCGACCAGGACCAGCGCCGGCATTCTCCTGTTCCGCGGCCGCGGGCACGATCTCGAGGTGCTGATCGCGCACATGGGCGGACCGTTCTGGGCGAAGAAGGACGACCACGCGTGGTCGATCGTCAAGGGCGAGTACGACGTGGCGACGGAGCCTGCGTTCGATGCTGCGCGCCGCGAGTTCCACGAGGAGACCGGCCACCCGCTTCCGGACGGCCCGACCCTGGCGCTCGGTGAGGTCCGCCAGTCCGGCGGCAAGACCGTCGAGGCGTGGGCGGTCGAGGCCGACTTCGACCCGGCCGCGCTCGTCCCGGGGACGTTCGAGCTCGAGTGGCCGCCGCGGTCCGGGCGCACGCAGGCGTTCCCGGAGATCGACCGCGTCGCGTGGGTCACGCCCGAGGTCGCGGCGCGCAAGCTCGTGAAGGCGCAGGCGGCGTTCGTCGACCGGCTGGTCGCGGCGCGCGCGGACGCCTCCGCGTGACGGTCCGGGGTGTCCTCGCCGGCGCGGCTCAGACGAACTGGGCCGCCGCGTGGCCCGAGGCCCACGCCCACTGGAAGTTGAACCCGCCGAGGTGGCCCGTCACGTCGAGCACCTCACCGATGAAGTAGAGCCCGGGGCTCTTCAACGACTCCATGGTCTTCGACGACAGCTCGCTGGTGTCGACGCCGCCCAGGGTGACCTCCGCCGTGCGGTACCCCTCGGTGCCCGCGGGCACGACCTGCCAGGCCTCGAGCGCCTCGGCGATCTCCTTCAGCTGGGCCGCGGTGTACTGCTTCATCGGCCGGGACCAGAACCAGTGGTCCGCGAGCAGCGTCGCCATCTTCTTCGTGAACGCGTCGGCGAGGACGGTCCGCAGTTCGGCGTTGGGACGATCCGCCTGGTGGCGCTGGAGCCACTCGAAGGCGTCGTCGTCCGGGAGGAGGTTGATCTCGACGGCGTCGCCGAGCTGCCAGAAGGACGAGACCTGCAGGATCGCCGGGCCGCTCAGGCCGCGATGGGTGAAGAGGATGTTCTCCCGGAAGCGCTGTCCGTTGCAACTCACGAGGCAGTCGACGGACGTCCCCGACAGCTCGTTGCACAGGTCGCTGAGGTCGTCGGTGATCACGAACGGTACGAGGCCCGCGCGGGTGGGGTGGACGTGATGCCCGAACTGTCGGGCGATCTCGTATCCCATGCCGCTGCCACCCAGCGTCGGCACGGAGAGTCCACCGGTGGCGACGACCACGGACTCGGTGGTGACCCGTCCGAGGTCGGTGTCGAGCACGTACCCATCGCCCGTGCGGTCGATCCCGCGGACTTCGGTGCCGAGGCGCAGGTCGACGCCGGCATTCCGGCACTCGTCGACGAGCATGTCGCGGATGTCCCGGGACTTGTCGTCGCAGAACAGCTGACCGAGCTTCTTCTCGTGGTACGGGATGCCGTGCCCGGCGACCATCCCGATGAAATCCCACGGGCTGTAGCGGGCCAGCGCGGACTTGAAGAAGTGCGGGTTGTGCGAGGCGTAGTGCTCGACGTCCGCGTACATGTTCGTGAAGTTGCAGCGCCCTCCGCCGGACATGAGGATCTTCTTGCCCGGCTTGTTCGCCCGTTCGATCAGCAGCACCTCGCGGCCGCGCCCGGCGGCGGTGAGGGCGCACATCATCCCGGCGGCACCCGCGCCGATGATCACTACGTCCGTGGAGCGCACCCCTCACATCCTGCGGCATCCGCGGCGTAGGGGAGGTTCCGGGTGCGGCACCGGCGAGCACGACGGCCTTCAGCGCCGGCCCCGCGGCGGACGTGGTCACGGCCCAATAGGCTCGGCCTCGCCCATGCTGACCGTCCTGTCGCCCGCCAAGTCGCTCGATTTCGACTCGAAACTTCCGACCAAGAAGCACTCGCAGCCCCGTCTCCTCGACGGTGCCGAGGTGCTCGCCGACCAACTCGCGACATGGTCGCCCCAGGAGATCGCGCAGCTCATGTCGATCTCGGACGATCTCGCCGGGCTCAACGCACAGCGATTTCGCGACTTCGTGGTTCCGTTCGAGGTGGGCCGCGAGCGGCCCGCCGTCCTCGCGTTCGCCGGCGACGTCTACACCGGGATGGAGGCGCGGACCTTCGGCGAGCGGGACTTCACCGAGGCGCAGAAGAGCGTCCGGATCCTCTCCGGGCTCTACGGCCTCCTGCGCCCGTTGGACCTCATCGCGCCGTACCGCCTCGAGATGGGCACCCGCCTCACGACCTCCGCGGGCGACTCGCTCTATGCCTACTGGCGTGAGCGCGTGACCGCGCTGCTCGCCGAGGACCTCGACGAGTCACCCGGTCCGCCGGTGCTCTTGAACCTCGCGAGTGCCGAGTACTTCGGCGTCGTCGACACGAAGGCGCTGGGCGCGAAGGTGATCTCGCCGCGGTTCCTCGACGCCCCGCTGGCGAATCCGTCCGAGCTGAAGGTGATCTCGTTCTCCGCCAAGCGCGCCCGGGGCGCCATGGCGAGCTGGCTCGTGCGCGAACGGATCCGCAGCCCGCGAAAGCTCCCCGAGTTCACTGGCCTGGGGTACGCGTACGACGCCGACCGCTCGACCGCGGCCGAGCCGACCTTCGTGCGTACCGCCGCCGCGGGCTGACACCGGTCGGCCGGCGCTCAAGGATTGGCGATCGCGGCGAACGCGTGACCTTCGTCGTCCGGTCCGCCGTAGCGGGTCGCGACGAGCGCGATGCGTCCGCTGGGGAGATAGGTGGCGGAATCGAGGCTCACGCCTCCGCCGCCGACGAGCGCCGTGATCCGATGGGGCGGACCGAACGCCGCGTTCTCCGTTCGGTGCGCCGCGAAGACGGCCGTCGCACCGCGGCCGATCGTCGACGACTGGTCCGCCGTGTCGTCCCAGATCACCGTGGTCCCGTCCGTCGGCGCCATGTCGGGGGCGTCGTGGACCTCGGCGTCGAACGCGAACGGTGCACGCAGCCGCGCAGCGAGGCGCCACCCCGAGGGTCCGTGGTCGAAGACGCGCAGGGTCTGGTCCTCAGCCCCGGCCAGCACGGTCACCTGCCGGTGTCGGTCGACCGCGATCGACAGGTTGCCCTGCTGGGTCGACGAGTTCCCGCCCGCTCCGAGCCGGGTGACCGGCCCGAACCGCGTGGCCCCTCGCAGGAGCGAGGCGGCGTAGACCCCGGTCGGTTCGCGCCCGTTCCCGGCAGCATCGGCCGCGTCGATGCTGAGCGCCACGACGAACGTGCCGTCACCGGCGAAGGTAGCCGCCGCGTAGGTGCTCCCGACGATGCCGGCATCGATCGGGAGCTCCGGTCCGAGCGTGCCCGCAGGGCTGATCCGGCGCACGAACGCCGGGCGGCCCGTGCGGTTCA
>JAVHXX010000041.1 GCA_031119595.1 Patulibacter sp.
ACCGCCCCTTCCTGCTCGACTCGCTGCTGGTCGCCGTCCGACGCTCCGGACACGCGCCGCGCGCCGTCGACCACCCGGTCCTGCCGCGCCTGACGGACGCGCACGCGCTGCGTCCCGGCACGGCGCCGGAGGCCGGCGAGCCGGTCGATGCCGCCGCAGGCGCCGTCGCGGCGATGGTCGTCGAACTCGACTCGCGCCTGGAGCCCGAGGAGCTCGTCCACCTCGAGGACCACGTGCGGCGCGCGCTCCTGGCGACCGTGTCGGTCGACGACGACCACCGCGACAACGTCCTCGCCATCCAGCGCGTCATCGACGACCCGAGCACCGACGACGAAGCCGCCGAACTCCTCGACTGGCTCGTCGACAACCGCATGGTGCTGCTCGGCACCGCCGACTACCCGATCGCCGACGACGGCGGGTACGGCCCGGCCGACCACGGCCACGGCCTGCTCGCGGCGTCGGCCAGCGACGGCGGCGTCCACAGCTGGGTCGGCCCGCTCGAAGGCGGCGACCCGCTCGAGGTCGAACCGCCTGCCCTCGCGTCGCTCGACCCGCTGCGCGCCGGCGCCCCGCTCGCGGCCGGCCCCGTGGGCTCACGCTCCCCGGTCCATCGCGGCACGCGACCGCAGGAACTCCTGCTCCCACACCGCGACCCCGAGGGCGTCCTGAATCGCGTCACCCGTGTGCTGTACCTGCTCACGCACCGCGCCGAGGCCGAGCCGGCGAGCATCGTGCCCGTGCTGCGCTCCCGGCTCGCGGACGCGCTCCTCGAAGCCGGCCTGCGCCCCGGCTCCCACGACTACAAGCGGATGGTCGCGCTCTACGACGCGATGCCGAAGGACGAACTGCTCGCCGTCGGCCCGCTGGAACTCGTCGCGCTGCTGCGCGCACTCATGGGCCTCTCGCCCGACGACGTCCTCGTCCGCGCACGCACCCACCTCGACCAGCGCACCGCGTCGATCGTCGTGGCCATCCCGCGCGACCGGTACGTCCCGGCGCTGCGCGAACGGATCGAAGCGCTCGTCGCCCTGCGCTACGACACCGACGACACCGTCGCCACCGAGGTCATCGGCGACGAAGCCCACGTGCAGCTCCACGTGGTCGTCCACGACCCGAAGGGCCTGCGCGACGTCGACGAGCGTGAACTCGAAGCCGCCGTCTCGCAGATGGCCCGCACCTGGCTGACCTCGCTCCGCGACGCCCTCGTGGCCCGCGAAGGGGAGGAACCCGGCCGGCTGCTCGCCGCCCACTGGGGCCCGCGGATGCCCGAGTCGTACCGGGCAGTGCTCGCCCCGGACGTCGCCGTCGACGACGTGCTCGCCCTCGACCACCTGCACCGCAGCGGCGAGGCGTCGTACGTGGCCCTCCGGCAGGAGGACTCGCCCTCGGGCCCGGTGACGCGCGTCGCGCTGCTCTCCCGCCAGAGCAAGGCCGAACTCTCCCGCGTGATCATGATCCTCGAGGACCTCGGGCTCACCGTGCTCGAGGAACGCCCCACCCGCGTGAGCGGCGGAGGCGAGGAACTGTGGATCCAGGACTTCGGCGTGACCGGCCCCGGCGGCGGCCCGCTCGACCTCGACGCCTGCGGCGAACGCGTCGCCGCCTGCGTGAGCGCCGTCTGGCGCGGCGACGCGGAGACCGACGCCCTCCACCGCCTGATCGTCACCACCGACCTCGATCACGAGCGCCTGCACATCCTGCGCGCGTACCGCCGCTACCGGTCCCGGATCGGCTCGCGGTACACCGAGTCGTTCCAGAACGACGTGATCGTCAACCACCCGGCCACGACCGCCAACCTGATCCGCCTGTTCGAGCTGCGGTTCGACCCGGCCCGCGAACCCGACGAGGCTGCCGAGCAGGCCCTCCACGACGAGATCGTCGCGAACATCGACGAAGTCGAATCGCTCGACCACGACCGCATCCTGCGCAACCAGCTCGGCCTGATCGACGCGACCGTGCGCACCAACCAGTACGTCCCCGGCCGCACCGCGCTCGCGATGAAGTTCCGCGCCGCCGACATCCCGGCGCTGCCGCAACCCGCGCCGCTGTGGGAGGTCTACGTGTATGCGCCGCACGTCGAGGGCGTGCACCTGCGCGGCGGCGCGATCGCGCGCGGCGGCCTGCGCTGGTCGGACCGCGAGGACTTCCGCACCGAGGTGCTCGGCCTCATGCGCGCGCAGATGGTCAAGAACGCCGTGATCGTCCCGGCGGGTGCCAAGGGCGGCTTCCGGTTGCGGCGCCCACCGTCCGACCCGGTTGCGCTCCGCGCCGCCGTCGAAGCGGCGTACGTCGACTACGTCGGCGCGCTCCTCGACCTCACCGACACGCGAGAGGGCGGCGAGATCCGTCACCCGGCCAACGTGCGCCGGCGCGACGGTGACGACCCGTACCTCGTGGTCGCTGCCGACAAGGGCACCGCGACCTTCTCCGACACCGCGAACCGCGTCGCCCGCGACCGCGGCTTCTGGCTCGACGACGCCTTCGCCTCCGGCGGCTCCCAGGGCTACGACCACAAGGCCCTCGGGATCACCGCGCGCGGCGCGTGGGAGTCGGTGAAGCGGCACTTCCTCGAGAAGGGCATCGACCCCGAGGCCGACCCGATCACGGTCGTCGGCATCGGCGACATGTCCGGCGACGTCTTCGGGAACGGCCTGCTGCGGTCGCGCACGGCCCGCCTGCTCGGCGCCTACGACCACCGGCACGTCTTCATCGATCCGAACCCGGCCGACGCCGAGGCGTCGTTCACGGAGCGCCAGCGCCTCTTCGACACGCCGCGCTCCTCGTGGGACGACTACGACCGCACCCTCATCTCCGAGGGCGGCGGGGTGTTCTCCCGCAAGGCGAAGTCGGTCGTGCTCACGCCCCAGATCCAGGCGCTGCTCGACCTCGACGTCGATCGGCTCGCGCCGAACGAGCTCATCCGCGCGCTGCTGCGGGCACGGGTCGACCTGCTGTGGAACGGCGGCATCGGCACGGTCGTGAAAGCCAGCACCGAGAGCGACGCCGACGCCCAGGACCGTTCCTCGGACGGCATCCGCGTCAACGCAAACGAACTCCGATGCACGGTCGTCGGCGAGGGCGGGAACCTCGGCTTCACGCCGCGTTCGCGCATCGAGTACGCCCGCGGCGGCGGCGCGATCAACGCCGACTTCATCGACAACTCCGGCGGGGTCGACTGCTCCGATCACGAGGTGAACCTGAAGATCCTGCTCGGCGAGGCGATCAGCCGCGGCGAGCTCGACATGGCCGGCCGCGACGAACTGCTGCGCTCTGCGACGGACGAGGTCTGCGACCACGTGCTCGCCGAGAGCGCACGGCAAGCGCGGATCATCACCGAGGAACAGCGGCGCTCGCCCGGGCGGATCGCGGCCTACGAGGAGCTGATGGTCGCGCTCGAGGAGGAGTCGGGCCTGATCCGCGCCGACCACGACCTTCCGACCACCGACCAGATGGCCGAACGCAACGGCGCCGGCGGCGGCATGACGCGGCCCGAGCTCGGGATGCTCCTGTCGCTCGCGAAGATCGCCGTCGCCGAACAGCTGCTCGAGTCGCCGCTCGTCGACGACCGTGCGCTCGAGGGCGACCTGCTCGCGTACTTCCCGTCCGCGGTCGTCGAACGGTTCGGACACCTCTGTTGGGACCACCCGTTGCGCCGTGAGCTGCTCGCCACGCTGGCGGCCGGCGACGTCGTCGACACGATGGGCGAGAGCTTCGTGGCGCGGCGCGCGCTCGAGTTCGGGGCAAGCTCGTCCGCGGTCGTGCGGGCGTTCCTGATCGCCCGTGACGTGTGCGAAGCCCCGGCGCTCATCGCGCGCATCGAGGCGCTCGGCACCGTCGACCCGGACATCCGCTGGGACCTCACGGCGATCGTGCAGGACGCGATCCGGCAGGTCAGTCGCTGGTACCTACGCAACGACGTCACCGCCGACGACGATCTCCTCGCCACCATCGCGGCCCACCGCGACGCAGCCCACGCCCTCATCGAGGGCTCCAAGCGCCAGTTCGGGCAGAAGGAGCTCGAGGCCGAGATCGCCGAGGACCGCATCAGCGCCGCGACGGCCGAGGTGCAGCGCTGGGAGGACGCCGGCGTCCCGAACGACCTCGCGGTCGCGGTGGCCCGGTGCCGCCTGCTGCCGTTCGCACCGTACCTGGCCGGCGTCTCGGCCCGGACCGGCGGCTCGGTCGGCGACCTCGTGTCGGCCGTCGGCGCGCTGCGTCAGTCGCTGCCGCTCGACACGCTCCAGAACCTCATCGCCGGCCTGCCCTCCGGCACCCGCGTCGCGCGGTGGGCGAACCAGGCCCTTCGCGACGACTTCCTCTCGGCCGTGGCCCGGCTCGCGGGCCTCGCGATCGCCGACGAATCCTCGGCCAACCCGGCCGCGGCGGTCGAGTCGGGCATCGAGCGGCGCAACTCCGGCGTGCGGCGCCTGAGCGTGCTCGTCCGGGAAGCGCAGCTCTCACAGCACACGCAGGTCGCCGGCACGACACTCGCGGTGCGTCAGCTGCGCGAGCTCGCCGGCTGGCTCACCCGCCGCCGCGTGGCGAGCGCACAGCGGATGCAGGCGCCCGAGACGCACATCGACTGAGACGCCGTGGGCCACGGGCCGCGCCTTCGAGGCGCGCTGATCCGACCGGCGCGTCCTGCGCCGCGGGCGGTTCCGGGCCGCTCAGTGTGAGTCGTCGACCGCGGCAGGCGGCCGCGCTTCCTCGGCGAGCGAGGTGATGGCGAGGCTGCCTCGGGCGGCGGTCTCGAGCACGTCGGTGGCCTCCTCGGCCGACCGGGCGTAGAGCTCGACGAGCAGGTGCACCACGACGGAGCTGTCCTTCTCGTGGGTGTGGAACCGCACGTGGGTGAAGAACTCGCGGGTGCCGTGGTCGCCGAAGGCGGCGTAGGAGAGGGCGTCGGCGGCCTCCGGGCCCTCACACGTCTCGACGAGGTCGGCATCGACGCGGACGGTGCACGAGGCGACCCACGGGGTGCCGGCGATCATGCGCTCCCAGCGGTCCTCGATCGGCTCGACGCGGTCCTCGGAGAACCCGAGGTGCGGCTGGTCGTGGAGGCAGTCCAGGCACTGGACGACGGCTTCCTGCAGCTCGTCGATCGCTTCGACGCGGCGGCCGGTGATCGGGTCGATGCGGTGGATGCCGTCGTAGTGGACCTGCACCTCGAGGCGGGTCGACCAGCAGCGGTAGCAGCGCAACCAGGGCTTGGGGAACTCGCCTTGCACGACGTGCAGCCTATTGGAGGTGCTCCGCGCGTGGAGGGTGCGCCCGAGGCACGGGCGTCGGAGGCGCTACTCGGACGTGCGGCCGGCGGAGTCGCGGACGACGCCCCGGGTGCCCCACAGCATCGAGAGCACGAGGCAGATCGCGAAGCCGATCTGCCCGAACGTCATCGCGGTGCCGAGATTCTTGGCCCCGGCGACGTCGGCGACGGCGGTCACCACGACGAACACGAGGACCAGCGCGATGACGAGACGGACGGTGCCCTTCACGCCGCGGAGTCTCCCACGTGGGCGGCCGCGGCGTCGCCGCCCGGCTCGATCCCGGCGCGCTCCGCGAGCAGGGTGACGAGCGATTCGACGTCGAGGTCACCCGGGGCGTCGTCGAGGACGTGGGCGGCACGGCGCGTGCCACCGAGCGCCCGGATGGCCCGTTCGCCGTACTCCCGGGCGAAGGCGGCGAGCGCGCTCGACCGCCGCGCTGCGACCCGGCGGGCACGGAGGTCCGTGCGGTCGCGATGACGCTCGAGCGCGTCGATCAGGTCCGGCAGCCCCTTCGGTGGTGCGATCGACGACACGAGCACGACCTCGGTGTCGCGGTCGCCGATGGAGCGCAGCGCGGCGAGCAGGTCGCGGCGGGCGTTCATCGCGACGCGACCCAGGTCGGACTTCGTCACGACGAGGACGTCCGGGACCTCCATGATCCCGCTCTTGAGGAACTGCAGGGCGTCGCCGGACGCGGGCTGCACGATGACCGCGGTCGAGTCGGCGACCTCCGCGATCTCCGTCTCGGACTGGCCCACGCCGACGGTCTCCACCACGACGACGTCGAAGCAGGCGGCGAGGGCGTGCGCGGCGGCCCGGGTCGCCGGGGCGAGTCCACCGAGCTGTCCGGCGGACGCCATCGACCGCACGAACGTGCCGCGGTCCTCGGGGTCGAGGAAGAGCCGCGCGCGGTCGCCGAGGAGCGACCCGCCGGACCGTTTCGACGACGGGTCGACGGCGAGCAACGCCACGGTCGACCCGCGGCGGCGCCACTCCGTGATGAGCGCGCCGAGCAGCGTGGACTTGCCGGCGCCCGGGGGGCCGGTGATCCCGACGACGTGGCCGGGCAGCTCGCGGCCGGTGGCGGCGGGGGAGAGGGCGGCGAGCAGCGTGCGACGGTCGGCGGCGGTGCGCTCCGCACGGTTCTCGAGCAGGTTCAGGGCGGCCGGAGCGGCGGTGAGATCGCCGCCGAGGAGGCGGTCGGCAAGCTGCGAGGGATCGGGGGCGGCCATCGGAACGCCGGACGCTACCAACGGCGTGGCGCACGCCGCGAGCCCACGCCTGGACCTCGTCCGCGACATGCGATGGAGTGGCCTCCATGCCTGCCGATCCGTCCGCGGTCCCCGACGAACCGCTCGCCGACGACCGCCGCGGTGTCGCCTACCTCTACGAGGAGTCCGAGCCCGGCGGCTGGTCCACCGGTCTGGTCCTCGGGCACTGGGAGTCCGACCCGGAGGGACCGTCGGACGACGACGAGGAGCTCGGTCCGGGCTCGGTCGACGACGCCATCGCCTGGGGCAGGGCGCGCGCCAAGGTCGTCGTGCTCACGCTCGGGAGCGACCGCTATTCGGTCGGCACGCACACCTTCGAGCAGGTCGAAGCCGACGATCCCGAGCCCGTCGATCCGGACGAGGACGAAGACGACGGGGACGACGACGACTTCCTGCCGTGGCCGGACGGCGGCATCGTGCTCGAGCCGCGCTACGACTACGAGCCGGCCGGCATGCCGCGCGCCGGTGCGTGGTGGGTGCGCGTGTCTCGCGACCGCCTCTCCGAGGGCTCGGCCGACGACTTCGCGCGACTCGTCGCCACCCACGACCGCGTCCTCAGCACGCGGATCGTCGACCCCGGCCCTCCGGGAGTGATCGACGTGCTGGTCACGATGCCGCTCGACGGGCCGGGTGGAAATCCGGGCTTCGAGCGCGTGGACGTGGCGGTCTACCGGGCGATCGCCCGGGTCGAGCACCTCCGCAGCGTCGAGCGTGGGGATCCGCCGCGGGCCCTCGATCCCCAGAGGACCCGCTGGGTAGCCGTCGAACAGGACCGCGGCGATCGCGTCGAGATCCTCGGGCCGGGCACGGCCGCCGACTAGGTTGACCCCATGGACTTGGATCTCACCGGCCGCGTCGCGGTCATCACCGGAGCGTCGAGTGGCATCGGAGAGGCGACGGCCCGCACGCTCGCCGCGCACGGCGCGGCCGTGGTGCTGCTCGCACGGCGCGGCGACCGGATCCAGGCGATCCAGCAGGAGCTGGCCCTGGAGGGGCACAGCGCGCTGGCGATCGAGACCGACGTCACCGATGCCGCGAGCCTGCAGCGCGCGGTCGTCGGCGCGCGCGAACTCGGTCGGGTCGACCTGCTCGTGAACAACGCCGGCGTGATGCTGCTGTCGCCGTTCGACGAGGCGCGTGTCGCGGAGTGGAAGCGCATGGTCGACACGAACGTCACCGGGGTGTTCCTCACCACGAACGCCTTCCTCGACGACCTCAAGGACGGCGGCGGCGACATCGTGAACATCTCGTCGGTCGCCGGCCGCACGACCGCGAAGAACACGTCCGTCTACAACGCCACGAAGTGGGGTGTGGTCGGCTGGTCCGACGCCCTCCGCCAGGAACTCATCGAGCACGACGTGCGCGTCGGGCTCATCGAGCCGGGTGCCGTGGAGACCGAGCTCGCCGGGCACATCGCGAGCGAGGCGGCGGCGTCGGTGTTCCACGACCGCTTCGACGGCATGGACATCCTGCAGTCCGTCGACATCGCCGACGCGATCCTCTACATGGCGAGTCGACCGAAGTGGGCGGCGGTCAACGAGATCCTCGTGCGTCCGAGCAAGCAGCCCTAGCGACAGCGACCCGGCGCGGCATCGCCGCGGCCGGTTACCAGCTCCAGGTCCGGCTCTCGGGGCACGCCCCGGGCTTCGGGCCGGGGATGCACTTGAAGCGGTCGCCCTTGGGCCCGCGCGCCACCGTGAACTTCGCGCCGCTGAGCGATCGCGCGGTCATGCGGAAGCCGTTCTTCGTGGCAGCGATCTGGACCTGCCCGCGGCGCTTGCCGATCTCGACGCCGAGGATCTGGGGCGAGCCGAGCTCGGCATGGGTGTTGCAGTCGCGGTAGCTCGGACGCCCCGAGTGGCAGCCTTCGATCACCGAGACCATCGTGCGGACGTTCAACATCGCGGTCTTGTCGGCCGAGATGCGGCCGGCCAGCGTGGTGGGGGTGGGGCCGTGTTGCGTCCCCACGGCCGCGGTGGTGCCGGCGGGCGCGGGTGCGTTCGCTGCGGTCGACGGCAGCGGAGGCTGCGGCGTGCGGTCGACCGGGGAGTCGCCCGACGGAGAGGTCGAGGCCGGCGACGCGGCCGGTGCCGGCGTCGCGCCCTGCGGGATTCCCGCCGTGCTCGGCGGCACGACGGAGTCGTTCGACGATGTCGCGGCCGGCGGCGCCGCGTCGGCGCCCTTGCCGGCCTTCGCCTCGAACGGGTTGCGGCCGCCGCAGGCCGAGAGAGTCAGGACGGCCGCGAGCGCGCCGCAGGCCAGGAGCCGGGCGGCGCGAGGGCGGTCGGCGGCGGGACGGGTCGCGGGCGGCACGGTGGCGCAGCCTATCGACCGGTGCCTCCGCCGGGCCGCACCAGCACGGGGTCCGTCAGGCGGTTTCCGTGACGCCAGCGGACTCGGCGATCAGCTCGGTCATGTCGCGCATGATCTGCGTGATGTCGTAGTCCTTCGGCGTGTAGATCCGGGCGACGCCGGCCGCGAGGAGCGGCGCGTGGTCGGCGTCGGGGATGATGCCGCCGGCCACGACGGGCACGTCCGAGCCGGCCTCGCGGAGCAGCTTCACGACCGACGGGATGAGCTCCATGTGCGAGCCCGAGAGGATCGACAGCGCGACGAGATGCACGCCCTCGTCGACGGCAGAACGCACGATCTGCTCCGGCGTGAGGCGGATGCCCTCGTAGACGACGTCGAAGCCGGCGTCGCGGGCGCGGACGGCGATCTGCTCGGAGCCGTTCGAGTGGCCGTCGAGGCCCGGCTTGCCGACGACGATCTTCGGCGTACGGCCCAGGGCCTCGCCGAGCTGGGCGACCTGCTCGCGCAGCGCCTCGATCTCGTCGCTCGCCGGACCGGACACGGCCTCGCCGACACCGGTCGGACCGCGGTACTCGCCGAAGGCGTCGCGCAGGGCCTGCGCCCACTCGCCGGTGGTGACACCGGCCTTCGCGGCCGCGATCGACGCGGGCATGATGTTCTCGTCGGTCTGGGCGACGCGGCGGAGTTCCTCAAGCGCGGTCTCGACGGCCGCGGAGTCGCGGGTCTCACGCCACTCGGCGAGGGCGGCCTGCACCTCGGCCTCGACTTTCGGATCGACCGTCATGATGCCGCCCTCCTCGTCGACGAGCGGCGACGGCTCGGTCTCCTGGTACTTGTTGAGGCCGACGACGACCTGCTCGTCGTCCTCGATGCGGCGCAGACGCTCGCGATGCGAGTCGACCAGGGCGGCCTTCATGTACGGGACGGCTTCGACCGCACCACCGTGCTCGGCGACGACGGCCATCTCGGCCCGCGCGCCCTCGAGGAGCTCGTTGACGAGGCCGTCCATGACGACCGAGCCCTCGAAGATGTCCGGGTAGTCGAGGATGTCGGTCTCGAAGGCGAGAACCTGCTGCATGCGCAGGGCCCACTGCTGGTCCCACGGGCGGGGGAGGCCGAGGGCCTCGTTCCATGCGGGGAGCTGCACCGCACGCGCGCGGGCGTTCTTGCCGAGCGTGACGGCGAGCATCTCGAGCACGATCCGCTGGACGTTGTTCTCGGGCTGCTGCTCGGTGAGCCCGAGCGAGTTGACCTGGACGCCGTAGCGGAAGCGCAGCTGCTTCTCGTCGGTGACGCCGTAACGCTCGCGGCCGAGCTCCTCCCAGAGGACGTTCATCGCGCGGAGCTTCGCGTGCTCCTCGATGAACCGCACGCCGGCGTTGACGAAGAACGAGATGCGCGAGAAGACCTTGCCCATCATCTCCTCCGGCACGCGCTCACGGGCGGCGTCGAGGACGGCGATGGCGTTGCTCATGGCGAACGCGATCTCCTGGACCGGCGTGGCGCCCGCCTCCTGCAGGTGGTAGCTGCAGATGTTGATCGGGTTCCACTTCGGGACCTCGGTCACCGTGTAGGCGATCATGTCGGCGATGAGCCGCATCGACGGAGCCGGCGGGAACGCGTAGGTGCCGCGTGCCAGGAACTCCTTGATGATGTCGTTCTGGGTCGTGCCGGAGAGGTCGTGGCGGTCGACGCCGTTCTCCTCGGCCACCGTCACGTAGAGCGAGAGCATCCACGCGGCGACGGCGTTGATCGTCATCGACGTGTTCATCGTGCCGAGGGGGATCCCGTCGAGCAGCTGGTGCATGTCGCCCTTGTGGGCGATCGACACGCCGACCTTGCCGACCTCGCCGCGCGCGAGCACGTGGTCGGAGTCGTAGCCGGTCTGCGTGGGGAGGTCGAAGGCGATCGACAGACCCGTCTGGCCCTTGGCCAGGTTGCCGCGGTAGAGCTCGTTGCTCTTCTTCGCGTTGGAGTGGCCCGCGTAGGTCCGCATGACCCACGGACGATCACGCTGGGGCAGACGGTGCGCAGGCTGCTCGCTCATCTGTCGGATTCTACGGAGCGCAGCACATTCAGGAGTGCTGGACCGCTCACGCTTCCCGGCCGACCCGATCGCGGCCCCCTAGGCTCCAGGCGATGACCGGTTCGCCCAGCAGTTCCGGCGCGGAGCCGCTCCGGCCCCGGCGCGAGGTGCGGCACGAGCTCGGCGGCCGCCCGGTCCGTGCGCTGGAGTCGGGGAAGCCGGGGTCACCGGTGGCGCTCCTGCTCCACGGGCTGCCGGGCTCCGCGGAGGACTGGAACCGGCTCGGCGCCCTGCTCGCTGCCGACTTCCACGTGGTCGCGATCGACCGTCCGGGCTATGGCGGCTCGGGCCCTGAGGCGCTGCCGGTCGAAGACCAGGTCGAGCTCTACGCCGCGGTGCTCCGTGAGGTGTCCGGCGTCGGCCCGGCGCTCGTCGCCGGCCACAGCTACGGGGCCGTGCCCGCTGCCCTCCTTGCCTCACGCCACCCCGACCTCGTCGGCGCCCTCGGTCTGCTCGCGCCCGCGCTCCGCGAACGCCGCGAGGCCCGCGAGCTCCCGCCGGGCCTGGATGCGCTCGGCCGGCTCGTCGCCCAGCCCGCGGTGGCGGCGCTCGTGCGCGGCACCCTGCTCAGCGAACCGGGCCGCGCCCTGCTCGCGAAGGTGCTCGACCCGACGACCTTCGCCCCGGACCCGGTCGACGAGGAACACCTCGCCGGCGTCCGAGAGCGCACGCTGCGGTGGGACGCGATCCGCTCGGCGGTGCGTGAGGGCACGGCGCTGGTGCGCGAAGGCGAAACCGTCGACCAGCTCCTCCCGCTGTTGGACGTGCCGGCCGCGGTGATCCACGCGGCGGGCGACCGGGTCGTGTCGCCGAATGCCGGCCGCCGCACCGCCCACTCGATCCCGGGCTGCGCACTCCACGAGCTCGAGGGCGGGCACATGCTCACCGTGTCGCGGGCCGGCGAGGTGGCGCCACTGCTGCGCGCGGTCGCGGTGCGCGGCGGGCTCCTGCCAAGCTGAGGGCATGACGCAGCAGTCGACCTCGTACCCCGTCGCGATCGACACCCACTACCTCGGCCGCGAGCAGCAGATCTGCTGCTGGCGGGTCGACGCGCACACGATCGTCGATCCCGGCCCGACGGTCTCGCTCCAGGCGATCCGCGACGAGCTCGCGGGCACACCGCTGAAGCGCATCCTCGTCACCCACATCCATCTCGACCACAGCGGTGGCGTCGGCGTGCTGCTCCGCGAGCATCCGGAGGCCGAGGTCTGGGTGGGGGAGCGGGGCGCCCGCCACCTCATCGCGCCCGAGCGACTCATCGCCTCGGCCGAGCAGGTCTACGGCGGCGCCGACGAGCTCGCGCGCCTGTTCGGCGAGATCGCACCGGTCCCCGAGGAGCGGGTGCGCATCGTCCGGCACGGCGACACGGTCGACGAGTTCGTGGTCGCCGAGACCCCCGGCCACGCCAAGCACCACGTCAGCTTCCTTCACACGCCCTCGCGCGACGCGTACGTCGGCGACACCGCCAGCGTGCGGGTCCCCGGGAACGACTTCGTCCTGCCGATGACCACCCCGCCGGACGTCGACCGGGTCGCCTGGAACCACTCGCTCGACGCGATCGCCGCGTGGGATCCCGGCCGCCTCATGCTCACGCACTTCGGCGCCTACGACGACGTCGCCGACCACATCGCCCGCACCCGGCAGGGCCTCAAGTGGTTCGGCGAACTCGCCGCCGAACTCGACGCGGATGCCTGGGGCCGTGCCCTGTCGGCCGCCGTCGGCGCGGCGACCGGCCGCGACGGCTTCGAGGGGTACGCCACGACCATGCCCGCGGAGACGCTCTGGCAGGGGCTCGCGATCGAACGCGAACGCCTCGCGGCGAAGCCCGCGGACGCCTGAGACCGGCCGTCGGTCGCTGGCCGACTCCGTGCGCACGGACTTCCGGTCGATCGCGATCACGAGCCGTCGCACGTCGCGTGCACCGTGCGGCGACACACGCTCAGAACCACGGTGCCGGTCTTGAAGCGCGCCGCTCGCCTCGGTACGGTTCGGGTCCCGCTATGACCAACACCGCAACGCTTCCGAGCATCGCGGGTCCTGACACCGGTCTCGGCGGCGCCTGGCGCGTCATCGTTCTCAACGACGACCACAACACGTTCGAGAGCGTTTCCAGCGCCCTCGCCCGCACCCTTCCCGGCGTCTCCCTCGATCAGGGCCTCTCGCTCGCCAACCAGATCCACAACACCGGCCAGGCCATCGTCTGGTCCGGTCACCTCGAGCTCGCCGAGCACTACTGGGAGGAACTCAACTCCTCCGGTCTCAGCATGGCGCCCCTCGAGAAGGGCTGACCTCAGCACGCCGGCTCATCCGGGCTGAATCTTCAGAAGGGCCGGGACGCGTTTGCGTCCCGGCCCTTCGTCGTTCTCAGGCGCGAGAGTCGTCGACGGAGGTCCGGCCCGGCTCCACCCGGCCGGGTCAGCGCTTGACGGTGAACGTGAGAGGCTGCGCGGAGGCCGTGCCCGCGGTGATCACCATCGTGTACTTGCCGGGGGCGAGGGTCTTCTTGCCGACCTTGCCGGTGAAAGCGACGGTGTTCGCCCCGGGCCTCAGGGTGCCGAGATTCACGGTGCCCTTCGCGATCAGACGGGTGCAGGACTTCTGGCCCTTCACCTTGCGCTTCGGCGGTGCGACGCAGGACTTCGCCTTCGTCTTCTTCGAGGTCTTCTGCACGCCCTTCGCCTGGAGCGAGATCTTCGCCGTCGCGGCGACGGCCGCCGGCGACACCGTGATCGAGAGCGTGGTTCCCGCTGACTTGCCCTTCGTCTTGAAGCTCTTCTTCGCGAGGCTCGCCGACACCGTCGGCGCGGGCGGTGACAGGATCGGCGCCGGGTGCGTGAGCACGGGGGTCGTGAAGGTGACATCCGGGCCGGAGGTGGTGCCCTCGGCGTTCGTCACGCGCAGGCGTGCGTGGTACACGGTGCCCTCGGGGAGGCCACCGATCGCACCGCGCACGTCGACGACGCCCGTGCTCGCCGGCACGGCCGCCAGCGGGATCGTCTGGCCGTAATCGGTGGTGGTGCCGTAGTCGACGACCACGCTCGTGTCGTTGCCACCGGAGTCCACCACACCCGAGACGGTCTCGGTGATGATCCCGCGACCCGTCGCCGCGTCGTAGACCGAGGCGGTGGGTGCGACGCTCGAGCCGCTGATCCCGGGCGCCGCGTTGTAGAGCCGATACCACGTGGCGGAGTGCTGGTCGGACACGTAGAACGAACCACCCGTGCCCCGCGCGATCGCGTACGGCTGGGCGCCGGTGCCCGGCAGCGAGAAGACGCGGGTGGAGAGATCGCGGCCGAACCGCACCACGGTCCCGCTGTCGTACCCGACCACGTACATGGAGCCGTCGGTACCGGACGTGATCGCCGTGGCGCCGGCCAGCTTGCCGCCGGTCACCGGGAGCACCGTGGCCGAGCCGGAGTTCATCGCCGACGGATACCGGGCCACCTGGCCGACGGCGCTGTCGCCGACCCACACGTAACCGGCGGAGTCGATCGCGACGCCATCCGGGCTCATGTTCGGGGTCGTCACCGTGGCCTCGACCGCGCCCGTCGCGTTGAGCCGCAGGACCCTGCTGCCGTCGGAATCCGGGACGTAGAGCTTGCCCTGGAAGGCGAGGAGGGAGAAGGTCTCGGTCTGCGCGGAACCGAACTGCGTCGGGGCGGTGGCTCCGTCCGCGGCGACGACGCCCAGGCGGTTGACGTCCGGGCAGGCTCCCGCGCCGACGTTCGGCATCGAGAAGTACATCTTGCCGTTTCCGCCGTCGGTGATCGCGGCCGGACCGCACCCACTGATGCCGGAGGTGTCGATGGCGTGCGCGGTCGGCGCTGCGGCGAGGGCGTCGAACCAGACGAGCTTCTTCGCCCCGGTCGCCGCCACCCACACGGTGCCGTTCGGGCCGGTCGACACGCTGGTCGGATCGGCCCCGGCCCCCAGGGCGTACCGCGCGATCAAGGTCCCGCCGGGCGAGAAC